>JAWXBP010000469.1 GCA_034440135.1 Planctomycetia bacterium | reverse complement strand
CAACTTTTCATCGCGGCGTCGACTGGTGAGGTCTTGCAGGGTATTCCACCAGTGGTCGATTTTCTGAAAGGCCGCATCGAGCGATTGCACCAGCGGCTCGACGTCATGCAGGGGCTTGAAGAAACAGGCCTCGGCGCCACGTCGCATCGACTCCAGCACTGAAGTCATCGACACCAGGCCGGTCAGCATAATGACCATCACGCCGCCGTCGTATTGCTTGATCTCGAGACCGTTTGCCTGGGGCATCTGGACGTCCAGCAGCACGACGCGGCAATTGTTCCGCACCAAGACGTCGATGATGCTCGTCGGATCGTTGATCGGAATTACACGGCAGCCATGCGCATCCAGGCGCTCGCGGATGATTTCCGTCATCAGCCGGTCGTCGTCGACATGCAGAATGACACGCTCGGTAGTTTGCATTGCGAACCTGCCTTTTTCCGGAGCGGAGGCGCTGGGCTGCAGACCACGCTGTACGTCCGGAGTGACCGTGCGTGATCAAGGACCAGCCCGCGCGAGGCGGCTGATCGCCTCGAACTCGCTGCAAGTCCTTGGCAAAGGTAGCTTAAGACGTGCTTCGGCATCCCGAAGGACGCCGTCCTGGCGTGGCGAATCTTGGTCGTCGGCCCGCACAACCGACAAATCGCGGCGCGATCCGCAACTTCGCGAGAATCGTTCCTGACCTGACGCCCGAACCGCCTCAATGCGGCAAGTCCTGGGCGGCTGGAACCTTGGCCCGCCAGACGTTAGAACAGACCCTCCGTTTTCGAGCGGCAGAGCGGCTATTCCCCCCGTCCGGCCGCTGTCTTTGGCATCGAGGTCGTATGAAGATTGGCATCGTCGGCTATCAAGGTTCCGGAAAAAGCACGCTGTTCGAGTGGCTCACCGGCGTCGCGCCGGATCTCGCCTTGGGACACGTCGGACAGAGTGCCATGGCGGCCGTGCCGGACTCGCGGATCGAGCCGCTGTGCGCGGTCTACAGCCCGAAGAAGATCACGCTGGCGTCGCTGGAATTCGTCGATACGCCCGGGCTGAATCGCAAACACGAGGGGAACGCCGCCCGGCTGGCCGTGATTCGTGAAGCCGGCTGCCTGGTGATTGTGACCGCGGCCCACGACGGCGGCGAAGCGCTGCTGGACGCCGAGCGGATCCAGGAAGACTTCCTGCTGGCCGATATGGAGATCGTCTCCGGCCGCATGGAACGGCTCCGGGAATCGGTCAAAAAGCCGCGCCCCAGCCGCGACCAGGAACTGGCCGAGTTGTCCGCCCTCGAAGTCGTGATGCAGGCCCTGGAGGCCAGCACGCCCATCGCTGACGCGCAGATGACTGAGGACCAGCGCAAGGCGACGCGAAGTTTCCGTCTGCTGAGCGAAAAGCCGCAACTGGTGATCTGCAACCTGGCCGACGACGCCACGGATGCGGCCAAATACGCCGCCGCCAGCAACGCCAAGCGCCAGATCACCGCGGCGCCGATCGGGCTGGAACTGGAATTGGCGCGGATGTCGCCGGAAGATCGGGCCGAGATCGAAAAAGAATACCAACTGACGGGGCCGCGCAAAAACGACGTGCTGCGGCAGGTCTTGGAGGCCTCCGGCCAAATCCTTTATTTCACCGCCGGCGAAAAAGAAGTCCGCAGTTGGTTATTGCGTCGTGGCGGAACGGCCCTGGAAGCCGCCGACAACATCCACAGCGACCTCGCCCGCGGCTTCATCCGCTCCGAAACCATGGCCGCCGCGGACCTGATCCGCCTGGGCAGCGAGCGGGAAGTGAAAGCCCAAAACCTGCTGCGCCAGGAACCGAAGGATTATGTCGTGAAAGAGGCGGATATTTTGCATATCCGGTTTAGCGTTTAGTGGCCCAAGGCCCTTCTAATTGGGGGAAAGAAAGGTTGCGGAGGCCGCTTGCCATGAGGAACATTGCCATGGCGGCATTGCCTAACCCCCCTCGATTCGCATACCTTAAAGGGCGTTCCACGTGCCGGCGGCCTTGCCTAGCGGCCTCGTTCATTTCACGCCGATTTTGATTTCAGCGACCATGCGTCGGGCGTCCGCCCGGCCGGGATGTCTCCATGTCGACCGGCAATCTTGATGTCGCTACGACCCCTATGACGACACGACGTCCGAAACGTGGCGTGCCCGAAGGGCTGTGGCGCCGCTGCCCGGGTTGCCAGCAAACGATCTTCAAGCGCGACATCGAGAAGCGCCTCGACGTCTGCCCGGAGTGCGACTACCACTGGTACGTTTCCGCCCGGGATCGTGTGCGACAGGTGTTGGACGACGGCACCTTCGAAGAATGGTTCATGGAATTGGAGCCGACCGATCCACTCGATTTCGTCGACAAGAAGCCCTACCGAGAACGCCTGGCCGCTGAGCAAGCCCGAACTGGGCTGCGCGACGCGGCGTTAGTCGGCACCGGCATGGTCCGCGCCCGGCGCGTGGCGTTCGGGGTGACCGATTCGGCGTTCATCATGGGAAGCATGGGCTCGGTCGTCGGCGAGAAGCTTGCCCGAACCATCGAACGAGCCACGGAACAACGACTGCCGCTGATCGTGATTTCCGGGTCCGGCGGTGGGGCCCGGATGCACGAAGGCATCCTGTCGCTGATGCAGATGGCGAAGGTTTCGGCAGCGCTGGCTCGGTTTCATGAAGTCGGCGGGCTGTTTATCTCCGTGCTGACCAACCCGACGATGGGGGGCGTGGCCGCGAGTTTCGCTTCGCTGGGGGATCTGATCTTCGCCGAGCCCAAGGCTTTGATCGGTTTCGCCGGGCCGCGGACCATCGAAGCCACTATCCGGACGCCGCTTCCCAAGGGTTTTCAAACCAGCGAATTCCTGTTGCAGCACGGCTTCATTGACCGGATCGTCCGGCGCTGCGATCTTAAATCAGAGATCGCGCGAACGATTGACTATTGTGGTCGGTAGTCGGCATCGGCAGTGCGGTCATCGCGATTGTTCTCTTCCACGACTCCGCGCTCGAGATCGCGCCCATGGGTTTGCTCGATAGTTTCAAAAAGGCCCTGTCCGGCGGTAAGGTCGATGTGCAGAAGCGGTTCGAGTTTCTGCGCGAAGCGATCTCCGGCACGATGTCCAGCTTCAACATGGTCCGCGATCGCCAGACCGGCGAGATCGTCGGCTTGAAGATCCTGGACAAGGAGAAGACCGCGGCGTTCGAGGAGCGCCTGCGCGGATTGAAGCGACCGCCCGAAGGGGAAATCGCCACGGCGATCGCGCATCCGCGGATCGTGAAGACGCTGGAGTATGGAATTACGACGCGCGGAGAGCAGTTTCTGGTGATGGAGTTCATCGGCGGGCCGGGACTCAACTCTCTGTTGATCGCGCGGAGTCCGCTGATGGAAGGCAAGCGGCTGACGCTCACGCGCCAGGCGGCCGAAGCGGTCGCCGCGGTTCACAAGGCCGGCTACATCCACCGCGATATCTGCCCGCGGAATCTGATGGCGACGACGGCCGAAGTGACGGAACTCAAGCTGATCGACTTCGGCCTGACGCTGCCGGCTACCAAAGAGTTCATGCAGCCGGGCAACCGGACCGGGACGCCGAATTACATGGCGCCGGAGATTGTCAAAAGGCAGGGCACGGACCAACGGGTGGATATCTTCTCGTTCGGCGTCACGGCCTACGAGATGTTTACCTACGATCTCCCCTGGGAACGTGGCGTGACGGGACAAGCGGCGATGCAACACGCCAACTTCGAGCCGAAGGATATCGCCCGCGCCCGGCCCACGATCCATCCCACGCTGGGCAAAGCGATCATGAAGTGCATCGCCCGCAACCCGGTCGACCGGTTTGCTTCGATGGATGACTTTCTGAAGTCAATCAAAGGGGTGGAGCAAGACGACGCGAGCTAGCGTTCCGCCAAATCACTCGTGTCCATCGCGCAACTTCATCAACAGCTCAGCGCCCTTCCGGTCACGCATCCGGAGTACGCGGTGTTGTTTGTCGAGGCCTTGCTGGCCGCCGCGCGGGAAGCCCGAGCAAGTGATCTCCATTTGCAGCCCACGCAGGATGGCTTGCAACTGCGCTGGCGGCTGGACGGCGTGCTCCAGGTGGTCGGCGTGTATCCGGCGGCGGCTGCGGCGCAGGTCGTGGCGCGGCTCAAGGTGCTGGCCGATTTGCTGACGTATCGGACGGATGTGCCGCAAGAAGGACGGATTCGCGCGCCGAGGGCTGCGGAATCGACGGTGGAGGGAGCAACGCTGGATCTGCGGCTGAGCACGTTTCCCACGCTGTTCGGCGAAAAGGCGGTCGTGCGGCTGTTCAATACGGAAGATCGGCTGTTGCGGCTCGACGATTTGCGCTTGCCGGAAGACATCGCGGTGCGCTTGTCCGAGTTGCTGGCGGAGAATTCCGGGGCGATTCTGATTACCGGCCCGGCAGGTAGCGGCAAAACGACCACCGCCTATGCCTGTCTGCGCGAGCTGCGCGCCCGGCATGGCGATGCGCGGAACCTGGTGTCGGTCGAGGATCCGATCGAGGTCGCCGTGGCGGGGGTCGCGCAGACGCAAGTGAACGAGCACGCGGGCTTGGACCTTGCCGAAGCGTTGCGGTTTATGCTCCGACAAGATCCCGAGGTGATGCTGATCGGCGAGATTCGCGACGCCTTGACCGCGCGGACCGCGTTTCAGGCCGCGCTGACGGGGCATTTGGTGCTGAGCACGTTTCACGCCGGCAGCGCGGTGAGCGCGATCAGCCGACTTTTGGAAATGGAGCTGGAGCCATATTTGCTACGCAGCGGCGTTTTGGCTATCGTTAACCAACGTCTGGTCCGCCGGCTTTGCGGCTGTGCGCGGCCAGGACACGATACGGAACAGGCTCTGGGATTGCCGGTCCGCCGGTTTTCGCTTCCTCAAGGATGCGACGCCTGTCGCCAGACAGGCTACGCGGGTCGCGCGCTCGTCGCGGAAATGATCGTGCCGGGAGACAGTTTGCTCGGCTCGGGAATCCTCGCGCGCGAGGACGCGGCGCGGCTGGAGGCGCGAGCGAAAGAGTGCGGACTGATCGATCGTTGGCAGCGCTCGCTAGCGCTAGTCGAGAGCGGCGTCACCTCACCGGAGGAAGTTCGCCGTGTGCTTGGCTGGCGTCGCGCCGGCGCTGCTGAGAGCGGCAGTTAACTTCTAGCGGGAGCCGCCCGCTGGATCGCGCATGCCCCCGCACTCCGCTAGCCAGGTTGAAGATTTCGCCGCGCTCTACGAAGAGCTCGCGGCGCTGGTCCGGGCGCGCGTGCCGTTAGAGCCGGGACTGGTCCGGCTGGCACGCGATCTGCCACGACGCCCCGCGGAACTCACCGAGTCGGTCAGCCGGCAACTCGCCGCAGGCCACTCGTTGGAACAGGCGCTCGACGATCCTAAGTTGCGCGCGCCGGCCGTGTTTCGCGCTGCGCTCCGCGCGGGTGTGCGCTCGGGACGATTGGCCGAGGCGCTGGAAGGCGTGGCGCTCGCCGCGCGGCGGATGACCGAGTTGCGCCGCGCCGTCGGATTGAGTTTGATCTATCCCACGATCATCGTCTGCGTCGGCTTGCTGCAGATTCCGCTTCTGGCGGACGTCCTGAGCGCGATGGTGGCGTGGATGCGCGACAGTCACCATGAGATTCCCGGCTGGATGCGCTTTTTTGAGGCGTGGTCGGAACGCCGGATCGGGTGGTGGATCGCGATCCCGGCAGTCGTCGCGCTGATCCTTTTGCTGTGGAGCGCGGTCTCCGGCGCCGGGATTGTCCGCGGCGGGTGGCGCACGGCGGTGTTTCGCTGCTTGCCTTGGGTGCGCGCGGCGATCGACAATGCGCGGCGAGCCCATTTCTCCGATCAACTGGCGCTGCTGGTGGAGAACGGCGTGCCGCTGGGGGAGAGCTTGCGCCTCGCCGCCGAGGCGACGGTAGATCCTCGCCTGAAAGCCGATGCGCTCGCCGGCGCGGCGGCGATTGAAGCCGGCCGGCCGCTCGCCGAAGTCTGCGCGGACGAAGGCGCGTTCACGCCGCTGCTCCGTTGGTTGATGGGCAGCGCCGCCGCGAACCAGACGCTCGGCCGATCGATGCGCCACGCGGCGGAAACGTACCAACATCGCGCCGTGGCCAACGCCGAGCTGGCGAAGATTTGTCTGCCCAGCTTGTTGACGGCATTGGTTGGCGGCGGCGTCACTGCCGCGCTGATGTTGTTAGTCGTGTACCCTTGGACGCAGTTGCTCCAGCAGATTGTGAAATGAAGTAACTCCATAGTCTCCTTTCGCTCCGCATCCGAACAATTGCCGCATGTCCATCCAAACGCCCAAGTCGCCGTGGGATTCCTCCGCAAGGGATGAGAAGCCGCGGCGCGTCTGGTTTGGACAACAGCTCTCGGACGAAGACTCCGCAGAATTAGTGCGGCAGATTGCGCAATTGGCGGAACGCGGATTGCCGTTGCCGGCCGGGCTGCGGGCGCTCGGGGCTGAGCAACCGAGCGCGCGTCTGCGTCGCGCGCTCGGTGAACTGGCCGGACAACTCGAAGGCGGCAAGAGTTTGTGCGAAGCGCTCGATCAACTCGGGCCGCTGGTGCCACCATCGGTGCGGGCGTTGTTGTTGGCAGGAATCAAGTCGGGGCGCTTCGTCGAAGTCGTCGAAGAACATCTGCACAACCGCGCGCGGCTGGGCGAGTTGCAGCGGCGGATGCGCAATCTGCTGATCTACCCGGGACTGCTGGTAATCGTCTGCATGGTTGCGTTGGTGCTGATGGAACGGTTTGTGATCAGCCAATTTCGCGACATGTTCGAAGAATTCAGCAGAGCGCTCCCGCCCCTGACCCAAGGCGTGCTGATGGTCTCCAGCGGCGTCGCGTATTTCATCGTGGGCGCCGCGGCCGCGTTGGCGGCGACGTGGGCGCTGTTGTTACTGGGATCGCGGAGCGCCTTTCGCCGGCGACTCGCCTATCGCTTGCCGCTCATTGGGCGACTGTGGCGATTCACCGTGCTGGCGCAGTTTACGCGGCTGGCGGCACTGTTGGTGCGACACTCCGTTCCACTTCCGGACGCGTTGCACCTCTCGGCAGGCGCGACCGGTGATCCCGAGTTGCGCCGTTCGGTCGGGCAAGTCGTCACCGCGCTCTTGGCGGGAAAACCGCTTGGCGCGCGCCTGGCCGCCGATCGTTCGTTGCCGGCCGGGCTGGCGCAAGTGATTGCCTGGGGCGAAGACCAGAACAGCCTGGGGGAAGCCCTGCTGCTGGCCGGAGAAATGTACGAAGCGCGCGCGGTCGGCCAATTGACGTTTACCGCGATGATCGCGCCGGCATTGGGCCTGACCATCGCGCTCTTCTTTTTCGGCCTGATCGTCATCGCGATGATGTTGCCGTTGATCGAGTTGTTGGAGACGTTGGCGTAGGCCTCGCCTACTTCACCTACTACCTACTTCACCTACTCCACCTACCACCTACCTCCCCCATGACCAACCTGCTGATCATCATGGCGATTGGTTGCGTGCTGGCGCTGTTGAGCGTGGGGCTGTTTCTGCTGGCGCGGTGGTGCGAGTTGCGGTCGACCAACAGCGCGTGGTCCTTCTCAGTCTTGCTGATGCGTCTCGTGGCGAACGTGCTTTGCCTGCTCGCCTTGATCGCGTTTTTCAATGTCAATGTGCTGGCATTGATCCTGGTCATCACGGTGATGATTTTCGACGGCGTCGCGCGACGGCGGTTGGATCGTGAGACGTTGGTGTGGATCATGGCGCTCACCATGGCTCGGAAGATGCCGCTGGCTGGCAGCGTGTCGGCATTCGCCGGAGAATGCCGGGGCGGATATCGTTGGCGCGTCCTGCGATTTGCACAGCGGTTGCAGGCCGGGCAATCGTTGAGCGTCGCGCTGGCTCAAGACCAGGGGGTCTTGGGAGGACTGCTGACGCCCGACGGCGCCGCCGCGGTCTGTGTTGGCACAGCCTGCGGCGACCTGCCCGGCGCGTTGCGGGAAGCAGCGCGAGTTGCCAACCTGAAGCGGCCGTTCTGGCAAGAGTTGGGTACGCGGAGCATCTACCTCGCACAGTTGCTGGCCATTACGGTTGGCATGACGGCTTGGTTCATGTATTTCGTCATTCCCGCACTTGAAAAAATCTTTTGGGACTTCGATGCAAAACTTCCTCAAGTGACGCAAGACCTCATTCGCTATAGCAGGATGGCGCCGACCGTGCTCATGTTCACCTTGCTGGCATTGATAGTGCTCGCGCCACTCGCGTTCTTGCTGATCGCATTCGCGCAGTTCGACGTGCCATGGTTAGGAGGATGGTTGCGTCGCCGGCACACGCCATCGCTGCTGCGAGCGCTGGCTGGCGTGGTAGAACGCAATCAACCGCTGCCTCTTGCGCTCGACGCGTTGGCGAAGAGCTATCCGGCGCGATCCGTTCGGATGCGATTGAAGAAAGTCGCCGAGGCAATGTATGGCGGAGCGATCGGTTGGCAACCCTGGGCGCGCTGCGGGATCGTCAACGCCGCCGACGCCGCGGTGTTGGACGCCGCGGAACGGGTGGGAAATCTTCCCTGGGCACTGCGGGCGTTGGCCGAAAGCCAGGATCGCCGGCGAGGCTACCGGCTGCAGGTGGCTTTGCAATTCGTCTGGCCGTTTGCCATTCTGGCGATTGGCCTGGTCGTGGGATTCATCGTGGTTGCCGGCATGATGCCGCTGATCGAGCTGATTACGAAGGAGGCGTTCACTCGATGAATACCGCGCACTTTCCGATGCATGGGCAACGTCGTCCCCGCCGACGGCGTTCCGCGCGCGGCTTCACGTTGTTGGAGTGCGTGGTCGCGGCTGGCATGCTGATGGTGGTGATGGGGCTCGCCGCGCAGCTTTTTGCCTGGGATGCCCGGGAGCGTCGTGAAGTCTGGCGGCGGCAGGTGGCGCAGCAAGAGGCCGCGAACCTCATGGAGCAACTCACCGCGCAGATGCCATCTGAGTTGACGGCGGAAACGCTGGAAGCACTGCGCATATCGACGGAGTCCTCCGCGTGGCTTCCGCATGGAACATTGCAGGCGACCGCCACAGAGGTGACTGCGCCGGCCGCGGGGCGGCGCATCGAGTTGCAAATCACCTGGGAACATGCGAGCGGCGAGCCAGCGGCGCCGGTGCGACTGGTTGGCTGGGTCTTCGGCCCGGGAGGCAACCCATGAAGCGGCGCGGCACTTCGTTGCTGGAAATGGCGATCGTGATCTCCATCCTCACCGTGCTGCTCAGCGCCGCCGCGATGCTACTCGCTTCGCTGGTGATGCACACCGGGCGGCAGAGATCCACGTATCACGAAGCGCAAGTCACTACGCGGTTCGCCGCCGCGTTACGGCGGGATGTGCATGAGGCCGTGGCGATCGACGTGAGCGCCGCCGACACGACGCCTGCGCGGCTGCAACTGACGTTGCCCGGCGACGAGCGAGTGGAATACGTGGTCGGCGTTTCCGGCGTCGAGAGGCTGTTGCGCAACGGCGATGAAGTGCGACAAACGGAGTTGTATCGTCTGCCGGATTTAGATGCGATGCGCTTTGTTCGCTCCGTCGAGCCCGGGCAAGCCGTAATCTGCGTGTGGCAACGACGCTGGCATGGCCCGCAACCGATCAAACAGGACGACGAAGCCGCGCTGCGGTCGCATCGTTTTGTCGCTGCCGCGCGGCGGGAGGTGCGCGATGAATAGCCGCCCGCGTAGCAGCAAAAACGGCGTTGCCGTGCTGATCGTGCTGGTGATTCTGATGGTCTTCGGCGTGGCGATGACGTTGGCGATGCAAACCAATCTGGCGGCCCGAGCGGAATCGCGCCGCGCGGCCGCGCGGCTGCAGGCGGAGTATCTCGCCACGGCTGGACTGGAGTTGGCCCAAGCGCGTTTCAGTCGCGATGCCGGCTATTCCGGCGAGACCTGGCAAGTTCCTGCCGAGGAACTCGGCGGGCGCGACCGGGCGGAAGTGCGGATCGAGATCGCCGACGTCGCCGAGCAGCCGGAACAGCGCCGGGTTATCGTGCTCGCTACTTACCCGCTCGATGAAGACGCTTGGCGAAGGCAGCAATTTCGCCTGGAAATTCTTTGGAACCCTTCAACTACTTCCGACAGGTCCGCGCCATGAGCAGGCTCCGTCTCCGCGGTTTTACGTTGGTGGAATTGCTGGTCGTGATCGCGATCATTGGCATTCTGGTCGCCTTGTTGCTGCCTGCGCTGCAAAAGACGCGCGAGGTGGGCCGCCGCGCTCAATGCGCGAACAACCTGGCGCAATTGGGGCTCGCGCTCGCGCAGTACGAGTCGGCGTTCGAATCGCTGCCGTCCGGCACGACGAACGCCACGGGGCCGATTCAAAGCCGTCCGCCGGGCGAGCACTATAGTTGGATCGTGCGCGTATTGCCGTACATGGACCAGCGGAACACCTACCGCGCGTTCGACTTCTCCAAGAGCGTTTACGACAAGGCGAACCACGCTCCGCGCATGGCGGGACTGGCGACGCTGGTTTGTCCGTCGTCGTCAAGCGCCGGAGGCGGCGGAATTTCCCTGGGCACAAGCGACTACGCCGGCTGTCATCATGATCTGGAGCAGCCGATCGACGTTACCAATCATGGCGTGCTGTTTCTCAACAGTGGCGTGCGCTTGAGCGAGATCGGCGATGGCGCGTCGCACACGTTCTTCCTGGGCGAAAAGCTGCAGGAAGATGACGATACGGGGGCCTTCGACCTGGGCTGGGCCTCAGGCACTCGCGCCACGCTTCGCAATACTGGTACGCGTCTCAATGCATCTCAAACGATGCAGTCCGGCTACAAGGCGTCCCCGGAGAACTGGGCGGAGTTGGAGGTCCGGCTTGCGCGCGGAGAGAACATCAATCGATTCACATCGCTGGACCTGGACGCGTTGCCGATTGGACCGACAGAATCGGAGGACGAAGCGGAAGCGACCACGCCGGATGAGCTAACCACCGAAGATTCGGCGAGCGACGAGGAGAAGGCACCGGTAACTGAGACGAAGCCGGCGGAGGTTCAGGCGCCCACGGTTACGGCGCCGGCCGTGGATCCGTTGGCCGATGGCCAACCGCCGACCGCGCGCGGTCCGCTGTGGGTGGGCGGGTTCGCCAGCGAGCACGATGGCGGCGCGAACTTTCTGTTGGGCGACGGCGCCGTGCGATTTGTGTCGGATATGATCGACTTGCAGGTCTACCGGCAGCTTGGGCACCGCGACGATGGGTTGCTGCTGGACGATAAGGACTATTGAGGGCACTGTTCCGGGGATTCACCACGGAGTCACGGAGACACGGAGGGGAAAGAGCAGGTGCGAGAGATTGTGTTAGGCGGCTTGGCGCGTGGAGGTTGATTGAGTTTGGGTGATCGTGCTAAGGATGTAGGTGGCGGCCTTGGCCGAGGCGCCGGGTTCGCCGACGCGGTGTTTGAGTTCACGCAGGGCGGCGATGCGCTGCTGTAGTTTTTCGGGCTGCGTGAGCCATTCGACGATGTGCGCCGCCAGGTTGGCGGAGCGGTCTTCCGTCGTCAGGTATTCCGGGAACAGCACGCGATCGGCGTCGGGCTGTTTCGGATCGTACGGCGAAAGATCGCGAGGATACAGCTCTTCGGCGTTCAGCAGGTTCACCAGCGTGATGTACTTCACGCGACGCAGGTATTTCTGGGCGCGATAGGCGTACCCGGCGATCCAATAGAGAATCACCGTGGGCTTTTCGTAGTGCAGCAGCTCCAGCGAGACGGAGCCGGACACCGACAGGCAGCACTCCGCGGCGGCGATCAGCTCCGGCGTGCGGCCGACATGCACTTCCACAGGCAGCTTCGCGGCTGCAGCCAGCTGTTCGGCGAACTCCGCGTGTGCCGGCTTGAACGCGGCGACGGCAAAGCGAGCGTCGGGTACTTGCGCGCGGATCAACTCCGCGGCTTTGAAAAACCAATGCAGGTTGTGTTGTACCTCTTGGGTGCGCGATCCAGGCAATAGCGTGACGAGACGACCGGGACGCCGGCGCTGGTCCGCGACAAACTCCGCATCAGGCGGACGCCGGCGGACTTCGTCGAAGAACGGATGGCCCACGTACTTGGCCCGGCAACCGCGGCGCTGGAACCAGTCCTCCTCGAACGGCAGGCCGCAGAGGACGTGGTCCACGAATCGCCGCATCTTTTTGATCCGCCAACTCGCCCAGCCCCAGATCTGCGGCGGCGAGTAATAGAACACGGGAATGCCCTGCTGCTTGGCTTTGCGGGCGATCCACCAATTGAAGCCGGGGTAATCGATCAACACCACGGCGTCGGGGCGGACATCGCGAAAGTACTTTTCCGCCCGCTTGAGCAGTGCGTAGAAGACGTGCAAATTCAGCAACACCTTCAGGAACCACATCACCGCGAACGCCGTGAGGTCCGTGTGAAGGTTGCAGCCTGCGGAGGCCATCTGCGGCCCGCCATAGCCGACACACTCCACGCCAGGGTGTTGAGCGCGCAGCTCGCGAATCAGATTCGCCCCATGCAAATCGCCGCTCGGCTCACCGACAGAAAAGAAAACTCGCAAGGGCTGCTGCACAGGCATGGTCGTTCCAGTTTTTTCACCACGGAGGACACGGAGGACACGGAGAGGAGAAGGAGTGTGAAGTTTTCAGTGTTCAGTTTTCAGTGTGGGAGGCAAAGGTGATGGCAAATCGAATGTGAAGGCCTTCAATAAAATCAACATTCACTCGGTCCGGCCTCCCTCAATTCTCCCTTCTCTCAATCCCTCTTCCTTCTCTGCGTCTCAGCGCCTCCGCGGTTCAAAACGATTTCCTTCCCTCCGTGCTCTCCGTGGTGAATCCTTACAAAAGGACTCCGCCTACGTGAGTCGGTGGCGGTCGCGCGGCGATTCGGGTTGAGTCGGGCCTGGCGCGGAGAGGGGTTGGGGCGGATCGATGCGGATGATTTCGAAGCGGTGTTGCCCGCTCTCGTCCGCGGAGAGTTCGATGGCGTCGCCTGTTGGCGCGGCGGTCGATGGTTTTGCAAACGGCCAGAGGGACGACCAGGCCGAATCGGTTTCGATCGCCGGGCCGCGGGCGTGCCAACGATGCGCCACGTGTAATTCCGCGACGCGATAGCCCTGCTCGCTCGCCAGTTCCGGCAACCAGCGATGCCAGCCGGTCGTGAAGGCGAAGTTCGTGAACAGTTCCCGCCGAGCCGCCCAAAACACGCACTCGGGATCGCGCACGAGACTGCCGGAGAAAATGGTTCGCGGCAGATGACTTAGTGTGCGCCACCAGCGCGCGAAGCGATGCCCGCGCCGGCAGCCCCAGACCAGGTCGGCCCGGGCCAGACGTTCGGCAAGTCGCGGCAAGTCGCGGAAATCGTACCGGTCGCTCGCCTCAAGCGCCACGACCGCAGCGCCGCGCGCGTGGCGGATGCCGGCCGCCAGCGCCGCATCGAGTCCGCGGGCTTCGCGCAATTCCAGTACGCGCAGGCACGGGTTATCCAGCAATAGTTGCTTGAGCCAGGCCCGGTGGGGCGGGCCGGAGTGATCGTCGATGCACAGCAGTTCGAAGGGTTCGCCCATCCCGGCCAAGACGGCGCAGAGTTCCGTCAGCCGGCAGGCCACGGTTTCCACCGCGTCGCGTTGCGGAAGCAATATGCTGTACTGAATCATCGGGCCATCCATGGCGCAATCCGGATTCACGCCGGCGCACCACCGGACGGAACCCAGTCCGCGCGAAGTATGGCAAATCCGGCGAATTGGCAGAAGGTCAATTCGGTTGAGGGAAGACTCCGACTGCGGTTGCGGCGATGGACTACGTTTCGTTGCGCCAAGCCCAGGGAAGGCCATCGAAGTCGTTGGAGATCGCTACGCCTTCGAGGGCCTTCCCTGGGCTTAAGAAGACACTCAATCTGCCATTGCGGCCATCCGGCCGCCTCGTCACACTACCGCCCCCAAATTCCTACGGTCTGGGATGCCGTTTCGCATGGTGCGTTGGCAATGTATTTCCGCGCTCGTGGTGATCTTCGCCAGCGGCTGCGCGCTCGGACCGAATCCGGTCTACCAGCCCAACCCCAATCCCATGCGGGTTCCCCCCGGAGATAAGGACGTCCTCTGGGATACCGTGGTCGACGTGGTGGATGACGACTTCACGATCGATCGGGAAGTGCGGGTGCGGCAGGAAGGGGAAGTGCTGACCGAGGGGCGGATCGATACTTTCCCGGAAGTCGGCTCCACGATCTTCGAGCCCTGGCGCGGCGACTCAGCGGACGCCTACGAGAAGGTGGAAAGCACGCTGCAATCGATCCGCCGCCAGGCGCTGGTCCGCGTCGTCCCCACGGGCGACGGCTATCTTATCGACGTAACCGTCTTCAAGGAACTGGAAGACGTCCGTCGTCCGGAACGAGCCACGGCTGGGGCCGCGCTGTTCCGCAACGACACGCCCAAGCCAGGCAAACGCGAGCCGGTCGGCGAGCGCGTCTCAGCGT
>JAWXBP010000468.1 GCA_034440135.1 Planctomycetia bacterium | reverse complement strand
CGCGAACGTCCGATCTGCGCCCAAACTGGCGCTTGCGCGACCACCGCCTACTCGCCAGACTGTTCGAAAAGGGCGTTTGAAGTTCCTATACTTCCATGATGCGAGTACGAGCTTTTTTGCCTTGATGTGATGTCGGCAAGCGCCATGTTCGGACGCTCATTGTTGTAAGTCCATTGCCAGCGCGTGACCCATGCTTGTGCTCGCTCGCGATAGGCTCCCACCAAATTACCCTGTCGACACGTTTCTAAGCACCGCTGACTCTAATCCAAGGCGGATGGCCAAGACAGCGTAAGCCAGTGTCCGCTTCGGTCGGAAGTCGCCGGTGCGCCGATGGTGTGGGAGGCGCGGGCGCTACTTTGAGTCAGTAGCCCTCGTCAGAAATCGGCGCCAATGCACACACCGCACATTTCAGACTCCGTCCCCGTCAGAGTCCCCTGGGCGTCATAGCTGCAGGCATTGCATTGCATGACGACACCCTTGCATTGCGACGGCTTCTTCGGGTGGGCCACTAGGCGCTTCTCGCCTGTGGCCGGTAACGCAGAGTCACAACCCTCCGGAGGCACACTACTGCCGCAAGAAACTAACAAACAAACGACGAGCAGAACACTCAAATTGCGCATAGACTGACCCCTCGAAGATCACAGACAATTCAGATCGGCAGCAAGAAATAACGAAACAGGTTCCCGATGCGGCCCAACAAAGGCCATTGACCGGGGCTCCCCTCATCTAATAGGACGGCGCCCGCAACCGACCGAGTAACAACGGACGGCTCATTGATCCAGACCTTCCACGGATGCAAGCGTTGGGCAAGCGCGAATTCTTGTGACTCGTCCCACGCCAGCAAATTGCTCACCGGAGTACTGGTGCCTTCGTCGCTCACGGACACCAGTTCCCCCTCACTGCGCAGCACGATGTAACCGAACTCTCCACTCCCTAGAACTCCTTCATCGGGTTGTGCGCCTTCCGCCACGATACAGAACGATCCTAGCTTTAGCAGGCTGGCGCCGATGTGGGTGGTATATCGCGAAATTAACTCGACCCGATCGGTCCACGCGACGAGATCAGCGATGCGAAACCCCACCTTCTGACCTGGCTTAAGTTCTATCCGTACCAAGCGATGATCGCCCGCGACCGAAAGTTTCGGTCCATTGGAATTAAGTTTGGGAATGGAGCCGTTCTCGATCGTGAAGGGAATTGGAACGATGTCTATGGCCGTCGTGACATAGTTCCCCGCAAGCATGCGCTGCAGCGGTGCCGTTCCCGCGCAGGATAGTGCCGCATTCATGCTCGCGTCTTCTCCCCAGCGCGACACCTTCAGGCTCACGAACCACCGAGTGGCATTGCCTTTCCTCCGCGTCTGCTTCGGCAGATCCGCATGCAGGTCCAGCATGTGGTGAAGTGTCATCGAAAGGGGTTTGACTAATTGGTGCGGCTTGGCGAGTCGAAATGTCACGCCATTGGCTGTCTTTCGATCAAAAACTACGCGCCCTAGCAACATTTGATACGCAGCAACGACCGAAACACTTAGCAGCACCCATGAAATGACCTGAAGGATGCGCAACGCTATGAACAGCTGGCGATTAGTTTCTCGAGCGCGCTCCGCCGAGCGGTGGATCTCGTTGGAAACGTCTTGCCTGAACCGATCAGTGTGGGCCGTAACGACGGTGTTCACATCTGCGTTGGCGGCTCCTACGGAATCGTTGATTGCCTTGGCCATTTTGGCGTGCGACCGCGTCAACGCTTCGTTGACGTGCTCAATTAAAGTCCTGCAAGGGCTCGTAAACGACACGGTGATCGAGGCTCGAAAAAGGTCGTAACTCTTCTGGAACCCACTGCACGCGGTTTGGTCCTCAATGGTCGGCGGACGCAAAGCCATTACCTGTTTTGCTACCGCGTCGGGCGCTTGGTTAGAAAGTCGTTTCACGTCCCCTGACGCTTCATTGACGTAGGTGTCGGTCTGCGCCTTCAAGCCCGATTCCCAGCGACTGATTGAACAATCGAGGTCGCGCTCCAGTTCTGCGATTCCCTCGGGCCCCTCGCGACAGTGCGAATGCACAATCGGAACGTTGTCGCCCAGCCATACCGCTTCGGCATACGGTGTTCGGATAAGCCAGCTCTGAAAGTAGTAGTTCATCGCCGACCCGAATGCCACTAGGAGGAGCACCGGAAGCAATAAGACGAAGGCGGATTTCCCGGCGATTTCAAACGAGGGAGCATCCTTCAGAGTGAGCAGCCGAATTTCGCGCTCATGGTCGAGGACGAGCTGAACTCCGTAGTTCAGAAGGACGAGTAGGCCTCCCAGGGCCAGCGCCATGAGCAGGGTGGTGACCACGCTGTGCGTCAAGATGGCGACGATGGACGTGAGAAGGAGCGTGAGCGCGGCATACCAGAGCGGAGGCGCCCGGAAGATCGCTACCATCACAAAGAGAATGCAAACGGCAAACGCGATAGTTCTGGCCAGTCCGATGGAAGAGCCCACCCAGAACGTCCATAGCAACCAGGCGATGCTGGCAAACGCAACGGTCGCGATGCCCTTCCAAAACAGTCCTGCCCGTGGACTCGGATAGCGAGCCATTCCGAGGCAAATTCCCAGCGCTGACAACCCCAAAAGCTTCATCACCAGAGTCGTGGTTACTGGGGCGTGGTGTTCAAGAGCGAGATCGCCTGCGAAAATCATCAGGAGGAAACAGCAGCACATGCCGAAGCCTGCCCGAGCCGCGCCTGCGCTCAGCACTTGGCTCTGCGCAAGGCGCAGGCGCCGAGGCTCGACCGGCGGCTTGGCGCGTTCGCGCGACAGGAGGTGTTGGGTGACGAGATGCAACGTCAACAGCACCGCCACGAGCCCTCCCACCCACTGGCCACTCAGAATGGGGTCTCCAGTGAAAAGCCAAAAACAGAGGAACGTAAGGGACGCGAGGCCGGCGTACCACGTTGCTGGAGCTCGAAACACGGAAATCATGACTAGGAGAACGCACACGGCCAAACCCGCCGTCGCGTAAGCGCCGATCGATTTGCCGAGATGCCAAGTACCCAAGAGCCACGCGATTGGTGGCAGGAGAGCTAACGCTACGCTTCGCCAAAAGAGCTTCTGGCGCGGCGGCGTGTAGAGTTTCAGACCGAGGAGCATTCCGAAGGCGACCAGTGCCCCCGCGGCGAGAAAGTAAATCGTGCTCGGACCTCGCCCGTTCTTGAGCACGAGTTCGCCAACCACGAACACGAGCAGAAAACAGCAAGACGCGAGAAAGCCCGACTGGATCCCGCGATTCGACAACGTTTCCGTATGAATCAGGCGAAGGCGCATAAGTGGCGGAAGTCCAGTATTTAGGTTCGAACTACGAAGTCCCGGAGTATAGGAAATTCAAACGCCCTTTTCGGGCAGTCTGCGCGGTAGCCGGAGGGTCTGCGCGGTAGCCGGAGGCGGTACAAGCGTCGGTTTGGCTCGGTTTGGCCGTGGTTGGGGCGTCATCGCAGAGCGTTTGGCGTTTGGGCGGGTTGATGGGTGTTCGGCAGCGCCGTTCGCGGCG
>JAWXBP010000467.1 GCA_034440135.1 Planctomycetia bacterium | reverse complement strand
GATCTGTCGAACGTCAACTATTCTTCTTATCGCGCGGGCATGCTTGGGTTCCGTAATGCCATCGAGGCGTTCCGGTGGTTGACGCTGATCCCGATGTACTGCCGCCCGACGTGGCGGAGGTTCATTGACACCCTGGTCTTCATCGGAAAGATTCCCGAGGCGAACTATGGCGTGCAATGGACGGCGCCCAAGTTCGAATCCGTCGATCCGTTGAAGGATGCCATGGCCGAGTTGAAGCGCATCCGCACAGGCACTTTGACATTGTCCGAGGCGATCGCACAGAACGGCTACGACCCCGAGAAGCAGTTGCAGGAAATCAAGCGGATGAACGAGCTGCTCGACCAGTTGCAGATCGTCCTGGACTGCGATCCGCGCAAAGTGAACGACAAGGGCGTCGAGCAACAGACCGACCGCGGCGAGACGGTGCCATCGCCAAAGCAGACTGGCACGGTGAAACATTCAGCCCGGCAGTGGGATTCGCCCACGAGAAGCTACACCTCGTAAATCAGCACCTACAGGAAGGAGTCAACTATGCCCGAAGAGATCACGGGGACAGCGCTGGAGACCGCTCCGGTGGAGGTAATCGCTGCCGCTGCGGCAGAGCCAGAGAGCCATCCGGAAGCCGCCGAATTCCAAGTCGAGCGCTTCGCGGTGGCGGCGAACTTCGCTCCGCCGTCGGCCAATGAAGACGCTCGTACCATTGACGCGGTCTGGTACACGGGTGCCAAGGTGCCACGGTTTGACTGGCGCAGTGGCGAGGAATACGACCTCATCCTCGACATGAAAGGCTGCCGCATGGATCGCCTGAATAACGGCGGCCCCGTGCTGGACTCGCACAGCGCATACGGTGTGGAGAGTCAACTCGGCGTGGTGCGCAAGGCGTGGGCAAAGAAATCCACCGGCCTGGCCACGATCCAGTTCAGCAAACGTGACGCAGTGACTCCGATCTGGAACGACGTGAAGGGCGGCATTATTCAGAACCTCAGCCCCGGCATGTGGATCTACAAGAAAGTTGACACCACTCCGAAGGGCCAGGAACGCAGGGAATTCACGGCGACGGATTGGGAACCGTTCGAGATCTCCCTCTTGTCCGTCCCCGCCGATGCGGCCACCACTTTCATGTCGGCGGCGGGAACGCCACCGGCACAGCCGAATGTAGTCGAAACGCAACGGGCATCTGCCCACATAAAGGAGAAACCTGACATGGAAACGACCACACAGGATGCGGGCGTTGAGGCCCGTCAGAACGAAGCTTCGCTCGCCGCCGCGCGCGACGAGGCGGTGAAGGCGGAGCGGTTGCGTGCGAGCACCATTCGCGCGATCGCGACCGGCCCATTCAAAGTGGAGGAGACCTTCCTCGCCGCGCTGATTGACGAGGGCGTGTCCGTCGACACGGCTCGTGAGCGCATCATGACGAAGCTCGATGCCGAGTTCCAGAAGCATCCGACTCTTCCCATCAACCCGCTCGCAACGTTCGGGGGCAAAGACGAAGTGGACAAGCGGCGCGAAGGGATGGAAGCTGCGTTGCTCTTGAGGGGCAATCCTCGCGCGCCTCGCGAACTGGTCGACAAAGGCCGCGAATTTGCCGGGCTCACGCTGGTGGACATGGCGCGCGAGTGTCTGAATGCAGCCGGCGTGAAGACTCGCGGAATGGACCGGCACGAGATTGCCCGCGTCGCGCTCCAGGGTCGCAGTGGGGCATCCGAATATTTCGCTGGAAACATGACCACGAGCGACTTTCCCAACATCCTCGCGAACGTCGCCAACAAGACCCTGCGCCAGGCGTATGACGCGGCGCCCCGCACCTTCGTGCCGTTCTGCCGGCAGGTCACCGCCGCCGATTTCAAGCCGGTGAATCGCATCCAGTTGAGCGACATCGCCGCGTTGCAGAAGACCAACGAAAACGGCGAGTTCGTTCGCATCTATCTGAGCGACTCCAAGGAGTCCTACGCGCTCACGACCTGGGGCGGCATCGTCCCGATCACCAGAAAAGTGGTCATCAACGACGACCTGCAGGCGTTGACGCGGATTCCTGCCGGCTTGGGCATCGCGGCCGCCACGCTCGAGAGCGACACCGTGTGGGCTGTGATCACGGCGAACGCGAACATGGCCGATGGCGTACCTCTGTTCCACGCGACGCACAAGAATCTGACGGCCACCAATGCCCTTACGGCGGTCGCCAACATCACCGCTGCGCGCAAGGCGATGCGCAAGCAGACCGCGCCCAAGGGCACGATCCTGAACCTGATCCCGAAGTTCCTGATCATCCCGGCGGCGCTCGAAGGCATTGCGGTCCAGATCACCAATCCCATCAATCTGGCGGCAACCGCGTCTTCCGCCGATGTGCCCGCGTTCGTGCGCGCCATGGTGCCGATTGTGGAACCACGCCTCGATGCAGTGGCCAGCGTTGGCGACACCAACTGGTACACGGCGGCCGACCCGAGCTCGATTGACACTATCGAGTACTGCTATCTCGAGGGACAGCAGGGTGTCTACATCGAGACCCGGCAGGG
>JAWXBP010000466.1 GCA_034440135.1 Planctomycetia bacterium | reverse complement strand
GAAGGGCCCGAGGCGCTTTCGCCCGGCAAGCACACGATCGAGTTCGATTTTAAGTACGCCGGCAAAGGCGTGGGCACGCTCGCTTACAATAGCTTTAGCGGACTCGCCCAGCCGGGCGCTGGCACGCTCAAGGTCGACGGCAAGGAAGTGGCCACGAAACAGATGGAACACACCTTGCCCATGATCCTGCAATGGGACGAGGCCTTTGACGTTGGCTCCGACACGCTCACCGGCGTGAATGACGAAGACTACCAGCCGCCCTTCCCGCTGACCGCAACGCTCAACAAGCTGACGATCAAGGTCGATCGGCCGACGCTCTCGCCCGAGGATGTTAAGTTGCTGGAGGCGGAGGGGCAGCGAAGCAACAAGGCCAGCGAATAACCTATCGAGCACACTGACAATACGCCGAGCGAACGAACCCGCAGGCGCATAGGTTCGCTCGGATCGCGATTCTCAACGACTTCCACCAATGGAGCGGACAATGTCGATTCAGCCTCGAACTCAAGCATTTCTCGTCCTCGCGCTCGGCGCTGGGCTCGGGTATCTTGCAGCGGAAGGACGATTTACTGTTCTGTACCCGTCGCAAGCGGCGATCAAAAGCAGCTCGACAGCATCAACGATCGTCGCGGCGGTTTCGACGCCCAAGGCCGAATGCTGCAGTGATGCCACGAAGGGCGAACTGTTGGCGATGGTCGATCCGGCGTTGTTGGCACAAGCGCAACAATCGCGGCGCGCGGCGGTTGCAGCTGGGACTAAGCCGAACATCGTCGTGATCATGGGCGACGACATCGGCATCTGGAACATCGGCGCGTATCACCGCGGCATGATGGCGGGTAAAACTCCCCATCTCGACCAGTTTGCCGCCGAGGGGATGCTGTTTACCGATTACTATGCCGAGGCAAGTTGCACCGCCGGCCGCGCCAACTTCATTACGGGCGAATTGCCAATTCGCACGGGCATGACCACGGTCGGCCAGGCTGGATCGACCGTCGGCATCCCCGCGCAGGCAGTAACGATTGCCACGGCGCTTAAGTCGATGGGTTACGCCACGGGACAGTTCGGCAAGAACCACCTCGGCGATCTCAATGAGTTCCTGCCGACGGTTCACGGCTTCGACGAGTTCTTCGGCTACTTATATCATCTCGACGCGATGGAAGATCCCGCCCATCCGGCCTACCCGCAAGAGTTACTGGATAAAGTCGGCCCGCGCAACATGGTTCATAGCTGGGCCACCGATACGGACGACTCGACCGTGATGCCGCGTTGGGGCAAGGTCGGCAAACAGAAGATTGAGGACGCTGGCACGCTCTATCCAGAGCGGATGGAAACGGTGGATGACGAAATCCAGGAATTGTCGTTCAAGTTCATCGACAAGGCCAAGGCCGAGGGCAAGCCGTTCTTCCTGTGGCTCAACCCGACCCGCATGCACATCGTCACGCACCTCTCTCCCAAATACGAGGCGCTGCGGAATTCGCAGAACGGTTGGACGATTCACGAAGCCGGCATGGCGCAGCTTGACGACATTGTCGGCGCCACAATGCAGAAACTCAAAGACATGGGCGTGGACGAAAATACGATCGTCGTCTTCACGACCGACAACGGCACGGAGGTGTTCACCTGGCCGGATGGCGGACAAACACCGTTTGCGCAGAGCAAAGGGACAGTCATGGAGGGCGGCTTCCGTGCGCCGGCCATGATTCGCTGGCCAGGTAACGTGCCCGCCGGCAAAGTGGAAAATGGGATTATCTCGGGACTCGACTGGTTTCCGACGTTCCTGGCGGCAGCCGGAGCAACGAACATCGCCGAGGAACTCAAGCAGGGTAAAAAGTTCGGCGAAACGACCTACAAGGTCCATCTTGACGGCTACAACCAGATGGACTTGATTACCGGAAAGGGTCCGTCGAAGCGCCACGAAATCTTCTATTTCGGGGAGAGCGATCTCGGCGCGGTGCGCGTCGACGACTTCAAGTATCGCTTCATTGACCAGCCCGGCGGCTGGCTGGGTGAAAAGACCCACGCTGACGTGCCCTACTTGACCAACCTGCGTCTCGATCCCTTCGAGCGCACCGGCTGGCCGGAAAACGGCTCCAAGATTGGTTCGCAGAATTATTTCAGTTGGTTCCAGTACGAGTTCTGGCGCTTCGTGTTTGTCCAGCAGGAAGTGGAGAAGTTGGCCAAAACGGCAGTCGAGTTCCCGCCGATGCAAAAGGGCGCGAGCTTCAACCTGGACGCCATAAAGGCGAAAATCGAGGCCGCCAGGGCCGCGATCGCCAAGTAAGAACGTGGTCGGCCGAGAGCGACCGTAATTGAATTCCAGCACTCGTTTGAACGCTCATGAGAATCGCTATGAATTGGAAACCGTTGGTGTTGGCGACCGGCGTGGTGCTCATGGCCACCACGCACGGTCGGAGTCAGACGACGCGCAAGCCGGCCGTCAAACCGGCGGCGAAGGCGCCAGCGGCAGCCGACGTCAAGGCGGCGCCAATCGATGCCGTCAAGGCCTCCGCCCAGGCCTTTGCCGACGCTTTCAACAAGCACGACGCTAAAGCGGTCGCCGCGCTTTGGACGGAAGACGGCGAGTACGTGGACGAGGCCGGGCAGCGATTCGAAGGGCGCGCCGCGATCGAGCGCGAATACGCCGAATTCTTCACCGCGCAGCCCAACGCGAAGTTGACCGTCGTCGTCGACGCCGTGCGACCTGTCGGAGAAGCGGCGGCCATCGAAGACGGGCATACGGAACTTTCGATCGACGGTAAGACCGTGGTGAGCGCCGCACAATACACGGCTGTGCATGCCAAGATTGGCACGCAATGGTTGATGTTGTCTGTGCGCGATCAGCGCATTTCGACCGAACCGTCCGCCAGCCAATTGCAAGATCTGGCCTGGTTGGTCGGCTCCTGGCAGGCGGAGCAGAACGGCGGTCAGATGCAGGTCGACTGCCATTGGCTGGGCGACGGTCACTTCCTCGCGCGAAAGTCTTCGGTGAAGCGCGGCGATCAAGATGTGGCTGACGGCTGGCAAGTGATTGGTTGGAACGCGCAATCCCAGGCGATTGAATCCTGGACGTTTTCGTCCGACGGCGGGCGCTCCGTCGGATATTGGATTCCGCACCGCGGCGGATGGATCATCGAACACGCCGGCACGATGGCTGATGGGACGCCGACCGCCGCCGTGAACTACTTCGTGCGCCTCGATGACAACTCGCATTCTTGGAAATCGGTGGAGCGATCCGTCGGCGGGGCGTTGCTACCGGAGTCGGCCGAAATCGTCCTGAAGCGCGTCAGCGCACAGCCGTAGTACACTCGCGTCCTCATTGAAAATGCCATCGCCTTCAACGAGCATCCTAATATGCCACTTTCATCGTTCGCTTCTCGATTCGCGGCGTTAGCGCTTTCCGTCGCGCTCGTGGCGCCGGTTCATGCCCGAGGATTTGGCGGCTTCCATGGCGGCGGCGGCGGCTTTGGCGGCGGCGCCCATGCCGGTGGCTTCGGCGGCGCTGGCGGCTTTGGCGGAGCGGGCTTTGGGGGCGCTGGCAGCTTTGGCGGAGCCAGAGGTTTCGGTGGCACAGGTGGGTTTGGCGGCGCTGGAGGTTTCGGCGCGGGCAATCTCGGCGCAGGCGGATACGGCGGGGCGAATCGCGACAATTTTGGCGGCGGCGGTTTCGGACAGGCCGGCGCGTTCGGCGGCGCGGCGGCCGGCCGGTTTCCCGGCGCGGCCAATTTCGGAGGCGGATCGTTCGCCGGAGCAACGAATCGTGGACAACTCAATAACTTCCTCGGACTGCCGTCCGACGAGGGGTTTCACGGCTTGAGTAGTGAGTTCAACGTGAATCGCGGCGCGGTCGAAGGACCGCGCGGCGGCACGGCGGCCGGCGTGTCAGTTGAAGGCCCACGCGGCAATGAGGCGGCACGAGGCGTCGCGGAAGGGCCCAACGGACGCGTCGCGGCAGGCGGCGGAGTGCGCGGCGTGAATGGCTATGGAGCGGCGCGGGGCGTCGTCGCCGGGCCGAACGGCATCGCGACCGGATTCGCCAGGGTCACGCCGAACGACCGTTATTTCACCGGACGCATGGTCCAGGGCAATTTTCATGACTGGGGCGTCTACGGCGGCGGCTGGTATGCGGCCCATCCGGGCGCGTGGTATGCCGCGAACTGGGCGGCCGACACGGCGTGGAACATGGCAACGTGGCCGGCGGTCGGAGCTTGGTTCGACTATCCCGAAAACACTCCGCCCACGAGCTACGACTACGGCAACAACATCACGTCGAGTGATGACAACGTGTATGTCGACGGGCAGTCCGCCGGATCCACCGCAGATTATTACAACCAGTCGTCAGCGCTCGCGACGACTGGCGCGCAAGCATCGGCGCCCGCCGACGAGCAATGGCTACCGTTCGGCGTGTTCGCGCTCACGCAACACGATCACGATCGTACGGACCTGACGATCCAACTGGCCGTCAACAAGCAAGGCGTAATCCGCGGCAACTACACCGATTCTCACAAACACGAGACCATGCCGGTGCAAGGCTCGGTCGACAAAAGCACGCAACGCGTCGCGTTTACCATTGGCGACAAAACGGATGTCGTCTTTGAGACCGGACTGTACAATCTGACTAAAGACGAATCCCCCGTGCTGATTCAGCACAAAGACCATTCCGAGCAATGGGTCCTGGTTCGCCTGCATCCGCCGGCGGACGCCAATGCCACTGGCGGAGCACAAGACGCCCCCGCCGACAACCCAAATCCGACGCCGCAATGACGGAAACTGAACGACCGTCGCCACGAACCATCCGCCAGTTGCATGTCCCGTCCGCCGAAGTCTCGCGCGAAGGACCGGCGCCGGAAGTCGGCGGCAATACGCACTATCTCACGCTCCTGTCGGTCTCGTCCGGCATGGTCGGCGCTTGCTTGACCGCCGTCGGGTTGATCGAAGTTGTGAAGGCGCTTAATCGGATCGAAACGGTCGTCGACGACCTGCTGGCGACACACTCTTCCGGGGAACAGATGCAGAATTATGTCGCCCAGCGCAGCGTGTTCTTGGAGCCCGATGCGCAGTTTGCCGTCGCGCCGCTTTGTTGCCGGCTGTCGACCTACCAATAGCAAAGGAGCCAAGGTCCGCTGGACCTTGGCTCCTGAAGCATTCGGATTTCAACTGCTGCGATCGCGTTAGTTCGCCCGGCGACGAAATCGCGCGCCGGCGACGAAGCAGCAGCCGATCAGCGACCAAGCCACGATCGATGCCGGCTCCGGCACGATCTCCACGACCTGATCCTGGAAGTTCGAATTCGGGCCGCGCGAAATGCCGTACAAGTTCGCCTTTTGGCCGGCGGCGTTCGCGGTGGACAGGAAATTGTTCGCAGCTTGCAGCAGCGACGCATTGCCTGTTGCGGTCAATTGCCCGCCCGCCAGGTTCAAACCTGTACCGCCGTCGTACACGATTTCCCAAATCGCCACTTGAAACGCGGCGGCCTGCAAGGCGTTCGTCAGCGGCAACGGCGACACCTGCGTAGTGATGTGCTGATACCACATGTTGGCGAGCAGCGCCGCGGCGGTGCTCCCCATCGGAATGTTGTTCGTCCCCGGCTGAGGGGAGCTGGCCAACGAGTTGACCATGATCCCGCTGTAGGATGCGCCAGGGGATACGTGCTGTGTCAGCTCGATGCAGAACGACACGAAGGACGTTTTCGATTCTCCGCCACTGGGCGTGCGGAAGATCAGATTGTCAGGATTTGACAGCACGGTCCAGTCAAAGCGACCAGCAGAACCGCTGCTGTAGTTGTTGCCCAGGAACGAGACGGTCACGCCGCCGCTGTTCAGGCCGAGTCCATCGAGCTTGGCGTCAATCGTGGGCGCCGCTCCGGCATCTCCGGCGCTCAGCCCCGTCAACACGCAACCCGCCAACAAGACGCCTGCCCACGTCCAATTCTTCATTGCCTGCTTCTCCTTGGTGCCCGTCAAAAGTGTGCTTCAAAAGGTACGCGGGCCTGATTGCCCACTTTGCCGACATAGTTTGAGCTTAGTCGGGCGTTCATCCGCGTCAACCAATAGGCAACTTCTGCTGTTAAAATCGGAATATTCGCTCCGAAATATCCGGTCGACGTCCACTGACGACTCCCTAACGGCCGCCGAATGGCTCATTGAACATTAGGGCAGCCGGGCCGACCAGCTTGCGCTCGAGGGAGGAAGTCATGGCGGGCTGCTGGCCGCGGCCGTGATGACGCAGCAGCCAGCCTTTTTTGGCGATTGTCTGGTCGAAGTCCCGGTGAATGGCCTGATTCGCTTCCCATTGTTAGCCAACGGCCAGGAGGCCATCCCCGAGATCGGCTCGCCTCTCGATCCGCCAGTTGTCCATGCTCGCGCGCTCGTCCCACTGGCATTGCCATTGCGCCGGTGAATCGAGCAGTTTCCACTGCCGCCTGCGGTACACCCGCACCATTCCGGCTCGGTCGTTCGCGCCGCTTAGTTGCGTCCGTCGATCAATGAACAGAGCCCGAGAGCCGGGGCGACCGTTCAGAAGTTGGAATGAGGCCGGAAACGTCCGCGAAGTGGACCCCGAAAACTGGGCCAGCTGACAAGCTAATGCCAGAAGGGCTGGAGGTCGATCAGGAGGTTCATTGCGATGGCACGGAAGCGAGTGGCCGCGCGCGAGGGTCAAGGCGAAGGCGGCGTTGTCGGGGGGCGCCGTCTCGCAGACTGCGAGTCGTTGTAGTTAATGGGCACTCGGCTGCATCCGCAAAGATGGTTGTCATTCGCGGCCAATCGATTTCCGGTCGGCTCGCCATTAAGATATCTGGACGTCGACGGTCATCAAAGAAAGGCTGTGGAAGTAATGCGAACGACGGCACGAATGCTGATGTGTGGCGTGGTCCTCACCGTATTTGCGGCGTCGGTAGGCGCCTGCCGCGCGGCCGAACTCAAGGCCGGTGTGGCGCGCGTCGATCTGACGCCGCCGTTGGAATTCCACGTCCCTTTAGGTGGCTACGGCGAGCGGATGAATCGTCCGGCCGAGGGCGTGCATGATCGCATTTTCGCTAAGGCCTTGGTCGTTACGGCTGGCCAGCAGAAGTTCGCGATCGTAACAGTTGATATCGTCGGTTTTCCACCTACTTTGAAGCCCGAGTTGCTCGAGCGACTGTCCGATGGCTGGTCGGCCGGCCAAGTCATGTTGCTGGCCAGTCACTCGCACACCAGCATCGAGATGAACGCTATCAACCCGCTCAATACGTTTCAGATCCCCCAACTCGGGATCTATAATTCGCGCGTCCACGAGTTCGTCGTAGATCGCCTGTCGGAAGTAGTGCGCCAGGCGGAGAGGCAACTGATCGAAGTGTCGGTGGGCACGACGACCGAGTCGATCGACGGCTGGAACCGCAACCGCCGCGGCGGCACTGTAACCGACAACAATCTTACGGTGACCCGCATCGATACCGCACTAGGTAAACCGCTCGCGGTGCTAGTCAACTTTACGGCACATCCCACCTTCATGTCCGGCGAGGACATGCTGTTCTCCGGCGACTGGCCCGGCCACTTACAGCGTACCGTCGAATCGCTAGTTGCGGACGGCGTCATCGCGATGTACTACAACGGCGCCGAGGGCGATCAGGCGCCCGTGCCCCGTTCAGACTCAGGTACGAGCCGTTGGGAACGGGCCGAGCGCTACGGCCGCGACCTGGGCATCTTGGCCTGGAAGCAGTGGCAAGCAACCAAGACTTCGGCCGACGTACCATTCGTTTATCACTCCCGCTCAATCGATTTGCCCGAGCGCACCTGGCATCCCGACTTCCTTAAGACCGGCGGCGCCGAATATGGTCTAAGCGAAAAACTACTCCAGGAACTGCTGCCCGTGCTCTTTCCGAAGCAAGTTGACTGCGTTTCGCTTCGGCTGGGGGATTTGCTGATTGTGGGAATACCGGGTGAAATGGCCGCCTCCCTCGGAATGGAGATCAAGAGTCAAGTCGGCCGCAACACCGGCGTCAAGAACCCTGTGATCGGCGGACTGGCGGACGAATGGATCAGTTACATGTTGCCCGCAGAAGAATATCGCCGCGGAGGCTACGAATCGAGCGTCAGTTTCTACGGCGAAAATCTCGGTGAAACGATTGTCGCCGGCGCGATCGCCGGCGCCAGCGAACTGGCAAAGTAGAACTTGATCAACACCCGATTCATCTTCACCAATTGTGGACGCGAACGCGAAGCTTCTTCATTGCAAGCAGGCGACCCATCTATATACGAGCGCTGGAAACCCCTTCACAAGAGCTCGCCTGTGGTCGACGTTAAGGACGCGGAGGACAGGAAGTAGAAAGGCGGCCAGTGAATTTGCCCACGGCGATCGAAATCGCCGCGGGCAAGGGAAGAAGTCGGTCGACGCACCGGAATCATTTCGCCATATTCACGCGCGTGTTCTTGCTGGTCCGCCTGAAGATCCTGGCGACGTCGGCAAAATCGTGGTTTGCACCGCAAGCCGCTACGGCTTTTTCCTGGTGGCATTCTTCACTTTCTTCACGGCCTTCTTCACAGCAGTGGCGACTTTGACACGGCGATTCTTTCTTTTTGTCTGCCTCTCTTTTGCACCAGGAAGCACCTCTTGAGCAAGCTCACGGATTGGTCCAGTCTTCGTCTTGCTCGACTTCGTGTCGGACTTCCCTTTGGAGTTCTTCTTGGCTTTTGGGCCAATGCCAACCCAGCTCTCAACCGTTTCGACAACTTCCTTGATCCTGCTCTTCTTCTTTGCCATACATTCCCTCCTTGAATTGGGTAAGGGGCACTTTATCGGTCGCGATCATTGTGCCGACGATCCCGACGGCTCGTCAGCTCCACTCCGATCGCCCCGAGGCAGGATATGGAGCGGACTCGATCAGATGAAGCGAGGCTGTTTTGCTTGGCAGATTTGAAAAGCGCTCATTCACATGGTCACTGGAGAAGTTGGCCATTTCACGACCAATTGAAATCGATGGGGCAGGTCGGCGATGCAAAGGTAAAGCATCGGCCAACGGTAACGCCGCCGGGGCGGTCATGAACGACCTTGAAACAGAGGTGATTAGAAATCAGACGACGGATTCTGGTTCGTGTATGGCGTCGCGACAGACGACGACCTTCTGCTTGTCAGCGTGCCGCCAAGCTTGACTCCGAGCGGTAGTTGACGATCAGGTAATCGCGGGCGATCTTAATCCGTTCTTCGGCGTGGTCCCAAAACCAACCGACGTCCTTGATGAACTTTCCGTCGTAATTGATGAGCGTGTCGTCGATCGCGATCACGCCATGGCTGCAGTAACGCGTCGCAGGGTCGCGCTGCAGCCACTTCAGCCGCCGCTCATTGACCGCCGACACGTCCCACTCGGCTTCCGTCAGAAAGCGGTTGAGGCAAGATTGATCGGTGGTGTTGACGAATTCGCTGTTGATGCCAGTCACCGTCTTGTTGGACGCCATCATCAGTTCCGTCAGGTACTCGGCGAAATGCCGACGCTGCGGCTCGTCGGAAAGCAAATCGCCGAGTTCTTCCACAGCTTCACGCACCACTTGAGGAAACTCCACGATCGCCGGCATCGTCGCGCCCTCCTTGGTCGCACACCGCCCGGCCCTCCAGCGCCAGGCGAAAACGCCGCGATTAAACCCCAATCCCCCTGCTTTCCCCACGTCAATTGAAGGTTTGCAAAAGTCCAGTGATCCGTTTTCAGTGGAGACGAAAGCCTTGCTCACAAAATACTGAAAACTGAAAACGGAACACTTCAAACTCTTTCCTCACCTCGTTCCCGACCAGAACGAATCGAACCCGTCCGTGGAAACGTCCGACGAGTCGGACGATGAAGACATGACGGGAGCGAGGGCGGCGAGATCGCCGCGGATGCCGCTGAGCATTAGCCCGGCCAGCATCCAGCAGACCATTCCGCCGGCGGCGGTAACGTAGAGCGCGGTGTCGTTTTCGATCTTGAAGAAGTTGAACGACACGAAGGCGCTCGGAATCACCGCGGCCGTTCCCCAGAAATAAAACCAGACGCGTCGACCGAGCGATAGGACATGCGGTAACCCGGCTTCGGCGGAGGATTCCGGCGAAATGAGCGCCGGCAACAGCACGCGCACGGATAAGAGCGTGGCGCAGAAGAACGTCATCGACGCGGCCAGCAATCCGCAATGCACCTGCGAGGTCATGAACTTGGTGTAGCTCAACTGCTCGTTGAAGCGCGCGTTGATCCAATAAGGAAACACCCAGCCGGATGTAATCCATTCCAGAAAAGTAACAAGCGCCATGAAATCGCCGATCCGCAACGCGGCGCGCCACAGTCCGGGCAGCTCTTCAACGGTCGGCTTCTCCTGCCTTCTCATCCGTCCAAACGCTCGAAACAGCGGCCAGGCCAAAATCACGACGAGCAAGGTTCCGAGTGGAAACGCGACGCCGTTGACGGCCGGAAGCTGCACGTTATTGAAGAACTCCACGGCGCCGTCAACTTGAAGCGTTTTGATCAGTTCATTCAGGTTGAACGTGATATTGAGCGTGCTGGCGATGCCGTTCGGGATGACGCCGCAGGCGATCAGCGACAGCAGCGGGTGGCGGCGGACCCATTGCTTCCAGCCGCGCGACGGCGGGCGGATCAAACGCTGCGCGTGCGGTTGGAGTTCGACTTCCAACTGCCGTGCGAGCGCCCCGGCGGTTTGATAGCGTGTTTCGCGGTCGGGCTTGAGTGCATCTAACAGGACGTCGAGCACGCCTTCGGGGAAGACCGCTTTGGCCCGTTCGATGAACAGCGGATCGACGCCGCGTTTTCGCCGCGCAATCATCTGCGTGACCATCGTGGTCACGTCCCCTTCGAGCGCCGTATCCGCGAAGGGACGCGATCCGGTCAGCAATTCCCAGAGCATGACGCCGAGCGAGTAGACATCCGCGCGGCCGTCGAGATCCTCCGGAGGGCGGAGCATCGCGTAGGCTTCGAGCTGCTCCGGCGACATATACGCCAGGCTGCCGCCAAAATAAGCCGCGGCGCTCGCGCCGGTCACGCTCCCGGAAAAGCTGATATTGAAATCAGCCAGCTTGGGCGAAGCGTCGGCTGCCAGTAGCACGTTGGCCGGCTTGATATCGCGATGCAACACCCCCCGCTGATGCGCGTAATCAAGCGCCCGGGCGAGCCGCGCGCCGAGCCAACAGATCACGCCGGGCCATGAGGTCTGCGCCAGGCGGCGGCGCATACCGGATTCCGACGGCGGCGATTCGCCGCGCGCTTCGAGCGCTTGATCGACCACGGTCAGCAACAGTTTGCCATTGCGCTCGCTCGGCGGTGTGCGGCGCACGCGGTCGGCCACCTGGTGGAGCGTACCGCCGGCCACGTACTGCATGTAGAGCAGTCGCAATTTGCGCTCGGGAATCACGCGCTGATCGAACACGCGGACGATGTGCGGGTGATCGAGCTGCGAGAGCGTTTGCCCTTCCACGCCGCGGTCGCCGGTGACCTTGAGTGCGACGAGTCGCTGCATGGAGCGTTGCCGGGCGAGGAACACCGTGCCGAACGCGCCTTTGCCAAGCTGGGCGAGGAGATCAAAGTCGTCGAGCGTCTGCCCTACCTGGATGTCGCCAAGCCGGTCGGCTTTGTAGAGAATCGTGGTGGCGTGCTTCGCGGGGCTGGCCAGCAGTTGCGCCAGATCTTTCGCCTGGAGCGGAAAGCGTCGCTCGTACTCGTCTGGCTCGATCGGGTCTTCTAATTGCTTGCGAAGGTGCTGCTCTTCATGAATCAAATCGGGCGGCACGACGCCGTCCTGAGTTAGCTCAGGGAACGCTTCCACGTAGCGTTCGAGTAATGCGCGCTCGCCGCGTTCCCAGCGGTGCTCCAGATCGAGCTTGATCAATTCGACGAGCGCCAGACGGCGCAGGCCGGGCGGATCGGCCGGCAGGAATTCCGAGACGTCGGGCGGCGTGCCGGACTCCCAGGCGTCGATGAACCGCTCCAGGTGCGCGCTCAACCGTTCCCAGAGCATCGTGCTCGGTTCGGTTTCTTGCGGCGGTTCTGTGTGGCCTGACACTGCGGTGTTCCTTACGATGCCGGCGCGCTGACTTCGTTGACCAGGGGTTCGCCGCGTTCGAAAGCGGTCACGTTGGCGATCGTCTGCCGCGAGATCGCGTCCAACGCCTCGCAAGTAAAGAATGCCTGGTGGGCCGTGATCATTACGTTGGGAAACGTCAGCAGGCGCGAGAACACGTCGTCTTGAATCACTTGCCGCGACAAGTCCTCGAAAAACAGGTCGGCTTCCTCTTCATAGACATCCAGCCCAAGCGAACCGAGCTGACCGTGCTTCAAGGCGTCGATCACGGCCTTGGTCTCCACGAGCGCGCCGCGACTGGTGTTAATCAGCATCGCGCCGCGCTTCATCTTGGCCAAAGCCGCGGCACTGATCATGTGCTTTGTCTCCGGCATCAGTGGGCAATGCAACGTGATGATGTCGGCGCCGGCGAGCAATTCATCCAGCGGAACATACTTCGCGCCGAGCGCCACGCATTCCGGGTTCTGCACGCGATCGTGACAGAGCAACCGGCAACCAAAGCCATGCATGATCCGGGCGACAATCGCGCCGATCTTGCCGGTGCCCACCACGCCGACCGTCCGGCCGTGCAAATCGAAACCGAGCAGCCCGTCGAGCGAAAAATTGCCTTCGCGCACGCGGACGTAGGCTTTGTGCAGTCGCCGCGTGAGCGTGAGGATCAGCCCGACGGCGTGTTCGGCCACGGCATACGGAGAATACGCCGGCACGCGCATGACTTTGAGGCCGAGCTTTGCCGCGGTCGGCAAGTGTACGTGATTGAAGCCCGCCGAGCGGAGCGCAATCACTCGCGTGCCGCCAGCCTGCAACACCGTGAGCGTTTCCGCATCGAGCACATCATTCACAAACGCACAAACGGCCGGAAAACCGTGCGCAAGCGGCGCAGTCTCGCGATTCAGCCGCGGCTCGAGAAAATGCAGTTCGTGCAAATGCGCATCGTTGGCGATCGTCAGAAATTCGCGGTCATACGGTTTGGTGCTGAATACGGCGATACGCATGGCCAGGGCTCGCAGGAATTTGTGGAATCGACTCCGCAGTATACCACCGCGCTGCCGCGGCCCCGAAGGGGCGACCTTTGCCTAGTGACGCTGGGTGCCTGGGGCAGGGGCGCTGGTTTCGCCGTCAGCATGGTCCAACAGATGGGGCTTCGGTGAACGTGTCAACCAAACGCCACGATGCCACAGCTGTTTTGGCTTGGATGCCTCCGTCGCCCGCCCCAGCCCCAGGCACCCACGCATTGACTTCTGGCAATAGTCCTCGCTACATATTCGTCAAGTCGTCCATCGCCGCGGGACCGACGAGCGCGTCCAGTGCGCGCGATAGTGCCGCCGTGTGCTCCAGGTCCTTCGCATAAACGCGACAGATGCGGTAGCTGACCGGCAATTGCCGGAACAGTTCGCTGGCGGTGAGATCGCGAATCGCGCCGCTGGCGGAATCCAGGACGAAATTCTGCCCCGCCGCGGGACCGAGCGTGCCAGGCCGATGCACGTGCCGGGCGATGTCGAACCGGAGCGGCAATTCGCGCAGCGCCGTCGGCAATTGCGCACGAAATTGCTGTTCGAACCATTCCGCGCGGCTGAAGATGCTGGCCGACTCGGTCTCGTGCGGTTGATAGAACACGCTCCGTTCCGCGGCCATTCTCCAGGTCAATTGACGATTCAACAACTTGCGCCATTCCGCGCCGAGCGCTCGTTTCTCGGTGTCGTCGCTTTCGCCCCAACGGGCGACATCCACCAGCAGCGACCATTCCGTGAAAAGTTGATAGGAGCCCAATCGTTCACTGGGATTTCCATCGAACAAATATCTTCGGCTAGCGGCGAAAAGATCGGCCAAGGAAAGATCAATCCCCCGCACGGTGCGGTGAAAATAGATACTGCGAAACAACTCGCCGCGCACGGAAAGAAACCGCACCAGCGCCGCCATACCGCGGCTATGGATTGTCAGGCCGCGCTCGCTGAAAAAACTGTAGTGCAGCAGCCGGTCGAGATCGAACGCCCGGTGGCTGTAGCCGGACATATAGGCGTCGCGCAGGACAAAGTCGAGGTTGTCGACCGTATACAGCCCGCTGAACAAACTTCGCAGCAGCAACAGCCAGCGCGGTTGTCCCGCTTCCGAAATGCGCCCGGGGCGAACGATCAAAAACGCGATCTGGGCGGGATCGAGTTGCTCGCCCAAAGCCAACTCGCTCTCGGGATTGCGGCGGACACCGCGCAGTAAATCACCAAGTTCATCGACGATGATCTGCGCCCCGAGCGATTCGTGCGTCAGGCCGTGATGTTTGAGTAAGTGCTCATCGAGGAAATGTCCGAACGGGCCGTGGCCGACGTCGTGTAACAGCCCGGCCATGCGGACGAGCGTCTCGACGTAGCCGCGGCTCGGCGCATCGGGACAGGTTTCCGCAAGGCTTTCATAGAGCGCCGCCACGGCGCGGCTCGCCAGGTGCATTACTCCCAGCACATGCTGGAAGCGCGTATGCTCCGCCGCGGGAAACACCCACCAGGCGGTCTGCAGTTGATGGATCTGTCGCAGCCGCTGCACCCAAGGGTGATCGATTAGGTCGCGCTCGGTGGTTTCGCTGCTGCCCGCCGGCGCACGGCTGACGAACGGGATGTACCCATGAATCGGATCGTGACTGAGTCCTTGTTCATCGAGTCGTTTCATGCGGTTCAGTATGACGTTTTGGCAAGGGGCCGGGAAAGGTGGAATCGCGAACAAGCTGTGAGAGGCGTCTCCGAAGCCGATGGAGAGGACGCTGCCGATCGGACGGAGCACTCAATTGAAGTTGCGCTCAGCTCATCGGCGTCGGAGACGCCTCCCACAGCTGTGTGATGAAACTGAATGTGGCCCACCGCGCCGGCCGGTGTTATGCTGTTCCCGTTGCCAGATTCGCCGCCCAAGAGGAATGACTTCGATGCCCGCACATCTCACGCGCCGTGATTTCACCCGAACTACGCTGGGCGCCGCCGCCTTGCTGGCCGCCGGCGTCGAAACCGCCCGCGGTTATGCCGCCAACGATACGATCCATGTCGCCTGCATCGGCACCGGCGGGCGCTGCCGGGATTTGATGACGCGGTTTCCCAAGATTCCCGGCGTGAAGATCGTCGCCGTCTGCGATGTCTGGGACGTCCATCGCGAGGAAGGACGCAAGCTGGCAGATCCGCAGGCCGTTGCTGAGGCAGACTATCGCATACTGCTCGATCGCAATGACATCGACGCCGTGTTGATCGGCACGCCGGACCATTGGCACGTGCCGATCACAGTCGACGCCTGCGCCGCGGGCAAGGACGTCTATGTCGAAAAGCCGCTGACGCACGATCTGTCGGAAGGCGAGCGCGTGATCGAGGCGCAGAACAGCAACAAGCGCGTCGTCCAGGTCGGCACGCAGCAGCGCAGCATGCCGCACTTGATTGAAGCACGCGAAATCGTCCGCTCCGGCGAGTTAGGGGACGTCCACAAGATTCATCTCTCCTGGAACCGCAACCAGGCGCGTTGGGATCGGAACAAGTTGAACATCGACCCCAGTGGCGTCGACTGGAAGGCGTTTCTCGGCAATGCGCCGGTGCAACCGTTCGATGCTTATCGCTTCCGCAACTGGCGGTGGTTTTGGGATTTCGGCGGCGGCATCTTCACCGACTTGATGGTCCATTGGATCGACACGGCGCATTGGATGCTCGACATGTCCGCGCCGAGCACCGCGGCCAGCCTCGGCGATCATTTCGCCACGGAAGGTCTTTGGGAAACGCCCGACACGGTGCAAACGCTGCTCCGTTATCCGGAGCAGCACATCCAGGCTTATTTCGAGGGCACCTTCGTCAACCACCGCAACCGCGCGATGCTCGAAATCATGGGCACGAAGGCCACGCTCTATTGCGACCGCGGCCGTTACGAAGTGATTCCCGAGCAAGGCGGCGGCGTGAAACCGCGCGAACGCATTGATAGCGAAGGGGAACGCGGCGCAGACTTCTTCGCGGGCGTGGACGGCGAACTACTCCACCTCACCAACTGGCTGGAATGCGTCCGCAGCCGGAACAAACCGCATTGCCCCGCGGAAGACGGCGTCCACGCGGCGGCGGCAGCGCACCTGGCGAATCGATCGCTGCGCGCGGGACAAATGGCGTCTTGGAAACAATGACAGCGATTGCGTGACGTCTCGTTCATGCAAATGTAAGTTCACTTTAAATCGGGAGACGAGTCATGTATCGCGCCCTCTTGTTGCTGGCGTTCGTTGGCGTCACTCTGACGATTGCCAGCGCACAGGACGATGCCGTTCGGCCGGTAGAGGTTTCGATTCCCGAATCTCCGGGCAAAATGGTGACCATTGAAATCACCTTGGTCAAGCTCGATCCCGAGACGCTAGCCGAGGGCGACGATCTTGCCGTGAGTCTGGACCTGCCGGCCGCACTCAAAGATTGGGAAGCGAAAGGAACGCTTCGCGGCGTCGATCACATCCGTTTCGCGACGCTCGAACGCCAAAAAGGTTGGGTGCAATATGGGGCGCGCAAGCCCACCGTGACGTCCAGCCAATACGCCGAGCGCACGAAGCAGTTGGTGCATGGCTATCAGATTGAAGACATCGGCTTTCTCGTCACCGCGATTCCGGCCATCGAGTCGGACGGCGCAATCGTCCTGGCGTTGGACGTGCAGCGCTCCGACTTCGAACCGACTCCGCCGCCGAAGGTCACGCCGATCGACGGAAACGTCCCGGTCGTCGCCAATGAACCTCCGCCAACCACGATCTTGACGCAATCAAGACATCCGTGCGCGTGCGCGACCAGGCCGTGGTGATTGGTCGTAAGGTGCAGCACAATGGTGAAATGAAAGTGGAGTACATCGCTTTCGCCTCGGCGAGCGTGGCGCCGTAGGGCGGGTCGCGCGCGAAGCGAACTGTGCTAATACTGGTTGTGGCACGGTCTCCCGACCGTGCCACCGGGCCGACTGCAGGTCTCCCGTTCCGAATTTCACCACGTCCAACGTGTCACGGTCGGGAGACCGTGCCACAACAAGTTGAAAATGCTACAGAGCCGTTAAGTCGTCACCGTCACCTCCTGCCCGTTCTTGGACATCGACTCCAACGCCTGCGTTTCCATCCGTTCGGCGAATTGTTGCAGCCGCGCCAACTCCGTGTTGTCGGCTGGGTGGAAGCCGGATTTCTCCGCCACCAGCAGTTCGATCAACACGCCGAGCAAACCCTGGCTGGCTTGTTGGCCTTCGCCGTTGGAACTGCCGCCGCCCACGAACACGCGTTCCGGCACCAGCGGTTGCGTGCTTTGCGAGAGGCTTTCCGCCACGCGCGACAACGCAAACAACCTTGGGTCGCCGAACGACCCGATCTTGCGCATCAACACCGCCGCTTCGCTCAAGCCGGTTTGCATGATCCGTTGGCTTTCGCCGCGGCCGGCCAACATCCGTTGTTCCGCCTCGGCTTTCGCGAGCACGACCGTCTGTTCCGCCTGACGATGCGAGCGGGCAAGTTCCGCATCGGCTTCGACAATGCGCTGCTCCGCCATCTTGCGCGCGCGGGCCAGGTCTGCCTCGCCATGACTTTCGGCGATTTGCGCCCGGACGCGCGTATTGGTCAACTCGGTCTGCATTTGCGCCGTGGCCTGCGCTTCGTGGAGCGCGCGGAGCTTCTCGGCGGCGATTTTTTGCCGCTCGAACGTCTCCAATTGCTCCGTCGAGAGCTGGCGAATCCGCAACTGTTCCAACAGCGTTTCGATCTTGCCATCCTTTTCCGCCGTGTCCGGCTTGCCGATCAGCACGTCCACGCATTCGATGTCGAACTCGCTGAACCTGCTCCGCAGTTCCACCCGAGCTTCCTGCTGGATGGTGTCGCGGTCGTGCAACAATTCGAGCATTGTCTTTCTGTGCGCGATATCCCGAAAATACGCCGAGAGCATCGGATCCAAGGTTTGCGTGATCAATTTCTTCACGTCGCCAAAGCGTTGGATGACGCTCGGCGCGCGTTGATAGTCGATATGCACCACCACCGACAACGGCAACGACGGTTCATAGGCGTCCTTCGTCACCAGGTCGATCGAGCGCAGACTCTCGTCAAACTTATGCGCCTCGGTCTTGCCGGTGATCCAGTGCAACACGAAGTTCGTCGTCGGCGTCAGCACCGTGCAGCCTGCGTAGGTGTTAAAGGCGTACTTGCCTGGCCCCAACGGACGTTCCCACACGCCGCGTTGTCCCTCCGCGACGCGCTCGCCGTGGCGGAACGCGGTGCCGGAGAGGTCCGCGCCGGTGCGTCCGTGATAACTCACGACGACGCCGACATGGCCGATCGGCACCACGGTTTTCGGCAACATCTCGACCGTGGCGAACCAGCGGTTGATGAAGTACGTGCCGTCCGTCAACGCCTGGTACTGGCGACCGCGCCGCCCGCCAGCGCGCAGGAACGCCTCGGGGTCCTGAAAGTTGTTGTGGTAGTTCGGATCGGTAAACTCCGCGCCGACGGTCGGCGCGATGATTTCTCCCGGCGGCAGCGACGGGCCGTCGTGGATCGTCACGATGCCGATTTGATCGTCCTGCGCGGTCTGCTCCGCATTCACCGCGACGCCGCGTTGATGGTGTACGCCAATCACGATCGGGTCGAATCCGCCCGTGGATTGCAGCTCCTTTTGCCAATTCATGATCGAAGCCCACTCCTGGCGCAGTTGAAAATGCGAGAGCGCATACACGGCGTCCTCGCTGATCAACACAAACAGCGCCGGGTTCACCGCGTACACGCCTTCGCGTAAAATCGCCCGTTGGCGTCCGCGCTGACCAACGATCAACGCCCCGTCCGGCGTGGTGATGCCTTCCAAAAACGCCCGCGCGTCTTGAAAATGATTCGACGGCACCACGCGCGACAACGTCTGGCTCGGCGACAGCGATTCGCCGTCGCGAGCGTACACGTAGCCGATCTTACCTTGCGGGATCGTTACCAATCGCACCTTGTGAATGCGATACTGCCAGCGCCAGTAGCCAAAATGCACGCCACCGCGCAATAGCTCCGCCTGGTAGCCGGCCTCGCCCTCCAGCGCAATGATCCGCCCTTCGCTCACCGACCCCGTCGGTGACCAGAGCTTTTCCACCACGCCTACCTTGTGATGCGGAATGTACCGCAACGTGAGCCAGGGCGCGAACAGCGCGATACTCAATGCCACGATCGCGAGCACTGCCCACATCGACAGCGCCACGAACGAAACCGCCAACAACTGCGAATCGCCGACCAACCACAATGCGTTCATCTCGCAAAACTTTCCGAGATTCGATTGCTTCACGGCAACAGAACCTCATCGCCGCGCCGCCGTTCGACGGACGCTGAGCGAATGTAACGGGAGCGCAAGGGCTCTCCAGGGAATCGACGCACGCCAGAATCGCGCTACGCCAGAATCGCGCTACGCCATACAGGTGAAGACGAACGGTGCCCTTCCAATGTGAGCTCGGGCGCCGCACCCGAACCGGCCGACGAGGTTAGCTGACGGGCTAGAGGTTGAAAGTCCTCCGGCCGGCGATTGAAAGCCGACCTGCGCCCCGGGCGAATCGCGATGTCATCCACCGCAGCCCGCCAATTGGTTCCCCCGTATGCCCAGGTTTTGCCCCGGGCAATTAGGCTACACGGCGATAATTCTACCGCGCGAAAAGTCGCCTGCAAGCGATGCAATCGGTGTACCTTATTTGCAAATCCTTGGGCAGATACATTTTAGGGCGCTGAGAAAAATTTTGCATAGGCATCGAGCTGGCCGATTATTCGCGCCCTTTTTTGGAGCAAAATGCAACTATGGAAAGGGAACGGAGAATCGAAATCGGATGACGTATTTGTGGCGCTGAGCAGGAGAAAGGCATCTTTTCCTTGTGATCGCGAAAGCCCGAAATGGCGAAAACGCGAAGGGGGGAGGACGTTGTCGGTTGAATGGTTGAATTCGTGGTTAAGGCTTCTATGAAAACATCGGATGCGAGCGAGCCGGCGACATTTCCGCGCCGGCGTTTGCGCACGTTTCTCTGGCTGGCCGGCGTCGTGCTGCTGGTCATCAGCATCGCGCCGATGTACTGGGTGGCGATCCGTTGGCGGGCGAGTCAACGCATCGAAGAGGAGATCGCCCGCATCCGCGCCGCGGGGGAGCCGACCACGTATGCGGAAGTGATCCAGGCCATTCCGCCGCTGGCGCGGGAGAAGGATTGCACGGCGCTCTATCGAGCAGTGTTCGATGAGACCACGAGCGAGTTTTTCGACCGCGCTCAGCCCTTTCCCATTATCGGTGATAGCGAAGAGTTTATTCCGCCGCCTGGCACGGAATGGCCAGGATTGGTCGCCACTGGGGAGTTCATTGACAGTCAGCGACATTTGTTCGTGAAACTTGACGAGGCGGCCTCGAAGGGAGGCCAGAGCCGTTTTCCGATTACGATTGCTGACATTGAAAATCGCAATCTCCACCGGCCTGTGTTCAGGTGTCGTTGGGTGACAACGCTGCTCGAACTTCGGGCCTTTGTGGCGGCACAGCGTGGCGACGCGCGAGAGGCGTTTCAGTCGCTGATGTCGCTCTTGGCATTGCAGGAATGCCTCGCTGCAGAACCAGATGGCATTGCGATGCCGAATCGGTGGAGCTTGAACCACGTGGCAAACAACGATGTCGCCTATTTGGTTGGTGCAGTGCCATTCACGGACGAACAACTCGCCGCACTACAATCCAGCGTTCGGCGCGTCAATTTCTCACACCAATTCCGGGCCAATTTGCTGACGGAGCGCGTTTGGATACTCGATTCACTCAAGCAACTCAAGCAGCCGTATCATTGGTGGGGGACATCGAGTGGAGGGGCGTCGAACCTGAAGACGTTGAGGCCTATCTCTTCGGGATGCGTCGCCTCTGTGACGCGACAAAGTCAACGGATCTTTTCATGATCGCGGGTCAAATCCAGAGTGCTCAATCGGATGTCCTTGCGACGCTCAATTCGGAACAACTCGATTCAGGAGGATACGACTTCACGAAGGCCTTTGTCTTGGGCGCTGATCGATCGATTTCGTACATTGTTAACGCAGAACGCAGAAACCGCATTCTCGACGTCTTCCTAGCCTGCGAACGCTACCGCCTCGCCCACGGCGTTTACCCGACCTCCGTCGAACAACTCGTCCCCGATTTCTTGCCGGCCGTTCCGAACTTCAAGCACTTTCACGGGCCGTTGCGGATTCTTCAAGACGGCGAAGACCTGGTCGTTTATTCGGTCGGCGAAGATGGCAAGGACGCCGGGGGACTGTTGACGGGCGACGGCGCCGACGTCGGCTACCGCACCAACACGTGGAAGCGCGACTACGAGAAACACCTCGCTGAACAAGCCGAGAAACAGCCGGAAGAGCGCGACGAGACCGAACCGATCGAATAGTCCGATTCCACTGTCCTCGTTCGCGAGGAAAAAGTAGCCATCCCGATTTCATCGCGAAAGGGCGAGTACCATTGCGACACCGCCATTGATGACGAACTCGCACGCCTGCAACTAACGCCCCACAAATTCTACGGCGAATGGAACTACACTCACTCGCCGCAAAAGTACATTGTTCAAGTTATTTTTTCGCGGTCCCTCAGTCATTCGGATTTAGGCATTCGTCATTCCTCTTAGGTACTTCACTCCTTGCCCGATCTCGAACACCGGGTCTTCGGATTGTTCGCGTTGGATCGTGATGTCGCCGCGGTAGTCGCGTTCTTCGAGCGCGCCCAAGAGCGCCGGGAAATCGGCGACGCCGCGCCCGAGCGGCTGGAGGATCTGGAACTGCGGATCGAGCGCCACTTGGCCACGCTGCTGTCGTCCGCCAGCCGCGCTCCGATTCCTTCCATCCGGCTGATTCAGGCGCCGGTGTTTCACGGCCACAGCAT
>JAWXBP010000465.1 GCA_034440135.1 Planctomycetia bacterium | reverse complement strand
TCAAAGTCCTCAAACGTATGGCCTACGGCTACCGAGACGACAACTACTTCTTTCTCAAAATCCGCCAGGCTTTCCCCGGAATTGGGTGAAGAACCGAAAGTTTTTCGGCATCCCGCCGGCGTGCGGTCGATCCATTGGAGCTCCGACGGCAAGTTGCTAGTCTGCGGTTGCGAAGACCGCAATCTGTACACTTGGCGCGTGCAGGACGGGCAGCAGCAGCGCGTGTTTGTCGGTCATCAAGGAACGCCCGCACGCGTAGCGTTTCACACCAACGGACAATTGTTGGCCAGCTATGGTTGGGACGCCACGCTCAGGCTTTGGCACGTCGCTAGCGGCGCTCAACTGTTATTCGTAACGCTAGAACGGGATGATATTGTCGGTCCCATGCAGTTTGTTCGCGACGGAAACGCGATCCCTGTGCCCGCGGCGGGTGGGCAAGTGGGACAGGTGGAGTTTTCGTTCTCCTCCTGTTGTCGCACGTGGCGCAATGAATTCGCCGCCAAGGTCACGGACGTGGTTATCGACAGGACCGAGAAACTGCTAATCTCTTCGTCGATGCAGAAGGATGGCGTTCGCGTGCGTCGACTGCCGGACGGACTGGAATTGGCGCATGTTCCATTGAGCGCCGTCTCGACAGTTATTGACTCCCAGAATTCGAGGTTGTTCACCGGCGGCGAAGCGGGCGTTCAGCTTCGGGCCGTGAAACTCATGCATGCAGACGGGTTGATCCAGGCGATCGATCTCAGTGAACCGCAAACCCTGTTGGCGGCGGCATCGCGACCAGAATACTTGGCGCTCTCTTCGGCGGGCGACGGGCTATTCGTCGCTTGTTACGGCGATTCGCGAGTCCGCCGGATCGAGACCGGGGGGTCGCATGAGGTTACGGCGACCGGCGCGCATCGCGGACTGCGCTTCGTCGCGGTGGATCCGCAGAACCAATGGATCGCCAGCGGAAACTGGCACGGAAGTGACGTGCGGATTTGGGATGCCCATTCCGGGAAACTGCTTCAGACGTTGGCTGACGTCCCCAATTCGTGCGTCGCCACCGATCCCTCCGGTCGCTGGTTGATCACAGGCGGAGAAGGTGAACGGGCCCGACTGGAATACCTGCAATGGGACACCACCTCGTGGCAGGTGTATCGCGCGCTCCCCTGCGAGTCCACCAGGCTTCCGTCGGGCGTTGCGAGTTTCTCCGGGGATAGACAATGGTTGGCGCTCGCGCTCAACGGCAACACCGTTCAGCTCGTTCACGCCGAATCGGGAAAAGAACTCGGTAGATTTGCGCTCCCCGCCTTCTCGTCCCTGCAATCCCTGCACCTGAGTCCCCAAGGGCGATGGCTGGTTGCCGGGACAATGTCAGGGGAGGTCCATCTCTGGGACCTGGCACTTATCCGCAGTGAGCTCGCGGCTCTGGGCCTGGACTGGTAGCCGCAGGGCAACCAGCCGCTCAGGGCGCTCCAATCGGAAATTCTTTCTCAAATTCCTGTCCCGACGCGAGGTCGGCGCGCAGTACTTCTGTTGGAGACACCGCGGAGATATAGCGCGCTGATCCCGCGTCCGCGAGGCGCCAGCGACACGAATACGAGGCCAGCCATGAGAAAGCATCTCGGTAGGAACACGTCAGGGGACCGCCTGAGACGGCCGGCGGCAAAGCCGCGTCTGCCACGGCGACGCCGAATCTGGTTCGAGGAACTGGAGTTCCGCACGCTGCTGGCCACGGTGTCCTGGGCGGTCGATCGGGATGGGTTTTGGGACGTGGCTGGCACTTGGAGCACGGGGGCTGTGCCGCTGTCGGGGGACGACGTCATCATCGATCGCCCAGGGGCCGACGTAACGGTGACGTTGCGGAGTGGTACCGCGACGGTCAACGTGTTGACGAGTCAGGAGTCGCTCGTCGTTACGGGCGGAACGCTGTCCGTGGGACGGGATTCCACGGTCCGCGATCTGAATATCGCGAATGGAACCGTTACCGGCGCAGGGGGCGTAGCGATTGGCGAGACCTTGGACTGGATTGGCGGCAATTTCACAGGGTCCGGCAAGACCGTCATCGCCGCAACCGCCACGTTCACTTATGCGGCGGGAACGCGGACGACGATCCGAGGTTTTGAGCTGACCGGCCCGGCCAGTATTCTGTCCGGAAGCCTCGGACTGGACGGAGACGGTTTCATCCGGGAAGGGTGAACATTGCGACGGCGTCCGAACTGGTCGTGACTGCGAACATCAATGTGCGCCGTCCGGCCGAAGTGACCGGAGCCGGAGTATTGCGGATTGGCGGCAGCGCAACCGGCGTGTTGAGTGTGGAAGATGAAGTTGCGGTCGATCGGGTCAGCTTGCGGACCTTCGGAACCATCGCTGGCCCCAAGGCGCTCCAGATCGAGCAGCACTTCGACTGGCAAGGGGGCAGTATTGATGCAACGGCCACGGTGGTCACGGAACCACAGGCCACGTTGTTGATCAGCACCGGCTCCAGCCATACGCTCGACGGCCAATTGACGGTTCAGGGCAGCGGCCAATGGACGGGCGGCGGGATCGGCCTGGGCGGGACGTTGCTCATCGAGTCAGGCGGTGCGTTCGAAATCGTGTCCGATCAAACGATCTCGACGCGAACTGGTCCGGCGCAGGTCGTGAATCAGGGAACGCTGCGCAAAACGACCACGACCGGCTTTACCACCTTCAGCGGCACAACGGCGTTCGTCCATTCCGGAAAGGTCGACGTACAAACGGGGATCCTGTATCTGGATGGCGTTTCGACCATAAGCGGCCATGTGCTGATCGCGGCCGGCGCATTTGTCGACGTGGCGGGAACGTTTCGGATGCAGGATGGCAGTCGCGTGTTGGGGGACGGAGCGCTACGCGTGGGCGGCTCCGCCACGGGCGACGTTCACGTCGAGGCGGATGCCGACGTCGACAGTCTAACGCTGCGTTCGTTCGCCACGGTTTTTGGTCCGCGCACGGCTACGATTCGTCGCCATTTCGACTGGCAGGCCGGCACGATCGATCACAGCGCGGAGTTGGAAGTTGATCCTGCCGCGACGTTCGCTATCAGCTCCTCCTCCAGCCACACTCTGGACGGCTCGCTGATCCTCGACGGCGACGGCCTGTGGACTGGCGGGGGCATTGCGCTGGGCGGCCTGTTGTCGCTGGGGCCAACCGCCACGTTGGAGATTGAAGTCGATCAGAATGTCAGCGCCCGCACCGCGCAAGCCCGCGTCGTCAACTCAGGACAGATCCGCAAAGGCGCCACCGGCGGAACGACCACGTTCGCGAGCGGCGTCGACGTCATCAATTCGGGCGAATGGCGCGTGGAGACGGGCACGTTCCACTTTGCATTAGGCCTCGACCTTTTCAATCATTGTGAGTTCCCGATTCGCAACTTGGAACTCGCAGAGTTTGCGATTGAGTCGATTGACCTGGGCGGGCTCACGATCGGCGGCGGATTGGGTCTCGGTTTGCTCGATATCGACGCCGACGGCGACGGCGTCCGAGACGAAAAGGCGATGTACGGACGCATCCTGGGGCAGGTCGCCTACTCGGACGTCGGCGTCGGCGTGGAACTGATTGTCACGCAATACGGCCCGGTGCTGGGCCGCCTCTTCGCAGGCGTGCCGATCCCCATTGGAATGCTCGTGGGCGCGGTGATCGGCACCGTCGTACCTGGCGCTGGAACCGCGGTGGTCGCGCAGATCGGCGATCGCACTGGTTTCATCCTCACCGGCTAGAAAGGGGGGATCAACTTCGGCGACAACCGTTTCGAAGTGGAGGACCCGCTCGAACTGGTCGACAATCCGCTGTTCTACTCGCCGCTGCAAGTGACGCTCGATTCGACCCGCTCGAAAGTGGAAGCAGCCGCTCAGAACGGCAACTTCACCTGGAACCAAGGATTCACCATCTCCGCTGCCGGCACGCTGACGAATACCTACGTGCAAGGCATGATCTCCGGCACGATGACGCTAGGGATGAATGTCGGCTTTGCCGACGGCGGCGATGGGGGAGTGGAATTATTCGCTTCCGGCACGCTCAACGTCATCGGCGTGCCGCTCGCCGGGACGGGTATCGTC
>JAWXBP010000464.1 GCA_034440135.1 Planctomycetia bacterium | reverse complement strand
GCCGTCTCGGTGGAGTACCGCGTCAACCGCGTTCAAGGCGTTCTACGCCGCCTTCAGCGACGGGCCGACTCGTGCCTGGAAAGACGCTCGTCATCCAGCCCGCTAACAAATCGGTCGTCATTCCGCCTGCGCTACGAATTCGCCGGTACCGGCTCGACTTTCGTCACATCCAGCAGCCGTGATACTCGCGCCCCGCGATTCAACCGGCCCACGACGAAGAGCGGCTTGATCGGATTGTGGGCGAGGCATGCCGTTTGGTATTGCTCTCTCGTCAGGCGAGCACGGGCTCGTATTACTTCGTCGCCATCGAACACCGTGAATACCACTTCGCCTTCGCGAACGCCGTCCGCAATTTCCGTCCCCTTCAGTTCGTCGACGTAAGCGATCCACATCTTCGATTCCGATGCCTCGGTCGGTCGTAACTGTCGATAGACTTCCTCGACCGCTTCGAACTCGTCGTAACTGAACACGATCTGTGAAGGCAAATCTGCAGCGGATCCCATCGGAGTCGACGGAGCCCACGACGGAAGGAATTCCAGGATTCCGTCTTCTTCCTTCGGCCGCATTTTCAGCAGCGCGTCGCAAAGGTTCGCACTCACCAGCGGCTCGGCTTCGTCGACAATGCTGTTCACGCGGTCTTCTTCGATGGCCTGGTCCAACGACAGGAGTGCTCGCGTCAGCAGCGACGTGGCCTGCCTCGCGAATGGCTCGGCCGAGTCATCCGTGCCGGCCTCGTTAGCGTCGACGGCTCGCATCGGACAAGCGATCGCCACCACGAAGCTACGTTGCTCGGTTTGGTTCAACTGGCAACGGTCCAATAGTTGAACCGCTTCGGTTCGACTTAGTTTCGGATGATACTTCTTTCGAACCAATGCCGAGTGCGCCGCGGCCATCAGCGACTGCTTGGCACCACCGAGCAAGTCTATCGCCTGAGTGAGCGGCAAGGTTCCCTTTTCCGTCCGTCGCGAATCGACCCGATAGCGGAGAACGTCGGAATCGAAGTTGAGCAAATCAGTCACGACTGCGGCGGCGGAGCGGGACTCGAAGTCCGCTAGCGTCTGCACTGCTTCCTGCATGCGCTCCACAAAGTCCGGCCGCGTAGAGTCGATCGGTACCAAAACCTGCTGCAATCCGTTCTCATACGGACTGTTGTAGATCATGAGTCGACCGGTTGTTCGGAAAGGGCGCCAGCCGCGCGAACGCGCGTATCCCTGAACGTCTCGCGGAATGAGACGGTTGAGCATTTCAGGGACTAGGTCAGACGTGATCGACATGAGACACTCCGTCGGTTCGCATCGATTCCCCATTTGTCCTCAATGCGTCCCGTCGTCTCAAAAGCGAAGCCGGCTCGCGCACAAGTCGCGTGCAACGCGGCTACGCTGAGCTGTTCTTGGATGTCGGTAAGGTCCATCGCGATGGATCGGAAAGCGGACGCGTGATTGGCCTCAAATAGCTCGACTCACTCCGGCGGTATTGTGGCGATGGACCATAGTTCCGGTCAATCAATTCGACCAAGCACTCAAACGGCAAGAATCGGCGGTAAAACGATCCGCCTCTCTTCATTCGGCGGCTGCGATGCTCCAGAGCGAGACGACGCCGGCAAAAAAGCCGGCCCGCCCCCTCCGCTCGCGCGTAACTAACGGGCCGCCGCTGCGCCTCGCCATCCGGCGGTCGCGGGCTTTCGTCAGATCGCCATCGGAGCCATGATTCCGTCCCGCGGCAGACATTCATCACCATGCCGCATCGAAGCTTGGCCATTCCACAGAGTTTTCATGACGGAGGCTCGCCATGGATATTCCCCCAGGGCCGTTGCGAATAGGCGCTAGGAGTTAGAGCTAGAAGTTAGAGCGAGGGGCAAGTTCAGCGTTCCGGATTGGGGGGCGGTTGTGGAGGACGTGCCGTTTCGAATAGGCGCTGGGCGTTAGAGTTAGACGCTAGAGTGGACGGTTGCGGTTTCAGAATCCAGCGTTCGGGAGTTGAGTCGTGAACGACGTCCCGGTGCCGAAACGATTCGACGCGGTGCAGTTGGGGCCTGCGCCGCTCGGCCTCGTTGCCTCGCTGCTCTTGTTCGGCGGTGCCGGCCTGCTGCTCTTCGTCGCCACGCGCGTGGCCATCCCGTTGCTGATTCGAACGACCGGTTGCGAAGGGGTGATCGCCTGGTTCGCCGCCGCCGGGTTCGGCGTCTTCCTGCCGCTCGTGATCATCGGCTGGGTGATGCTCCGCCGCGAAGGGATGTCCGACGGACGCCGATTGTGGAGCGAGCGGTTGCGCTTCCGACGGCTGACGGCCGCCGACCTCGGCTGGACGCAGGGTGATCTGGGCTGCGCCCTGGCCGGACTGGCGATTGTCGGGCTCGGCAGCGCGGCTACGATCGGGGCCCTGCGGTGGTGGTCGCCCGATATTCGGCTGCATCCGTCGTTCCTGGCGATGGAGCCGCTCGGGCCGGGCCGCTACTGGATCTTCGCCGTGTGGTTGCCGTTCTTCGCGATCAATATCCTGGGCGAAGAGTTCCTCTGGCGAGGCGTCGTGCTGCCCCGGCAAGAGCGGGCGCTCGGCCGCCATGCCTGGGCGGCAAACGGAGCCGGTTGGCTTCTGTTCCACCTCCCCTTCGGACCGACCATCCTCGTGATGCTCGTTCCGGTCGTCTTTCTCATTCCCTATCTCGTTCAGCGGCGCGGCAATACCTGGATCGGCGTCGCGCTGCACGCGGCCATCAACGGTCCCGGCTTCATCGCGGTCGCCCTGGGCGGGGTTTAGCCCGCGCCACTTCCGTCATAAAGCCGCGACCGGCCCTCGCGCTTTGCGCGTTCAGCAACACCTCGCTCCGCGCGCTCAGAAGCACCTCGCTCTGCGCACCGCAGCACCGCGCTCTGCAAGTGCGGGCGCCCGCTACTCAAAAACCCCGCTCCCGCCCGCAGAAAGCGGCGCACCACTACTGAACAAATCACAGCAGTCGCACGCTCCGCAGCAGGTGTAGCAGTGAGCGCCGCGCTGAAACCCCGCGATTTCCAGCCGCAAAAAAATTCTCGAAAAGGTTCGCCAGACGCATCCGCCGTCGCGCTCTCAACTTCCGCCTCTCTGCTACACGCGCCGCAGCGAACGCACCACATTTTTTCCAACCCCACCGCCCCTGGAAGGACATACCGGTCCGATCTACGGACTGGCGTTTCATCCTGACGGGCGTCGACTGGCCTCGGTCGGCTGGGATCACGCCGTGCGAATCTGGAACATGGCCGCCGGTAGCCAAGTCAAATCGTGGGAAGCGCATCAGGCCGACGTTTGGTCGGTCGCGTATTCGCCGGACGGCTCGAAGCGGGTGACCGGCGGGTCCGAAGGCGCGGTGAAGGTCTGGAACGCCGAAACCGGAGAACTGATTGCCGACTACGGGAGCCAAACGAGCACCGTGCACGTGGTGGCCTACGGCGACGACGGCCGGCACGTTCTTTCGGGCAGCCGCGACGGGACGATGCGGATTTGGAAGGGGGAGTGCGGGGCGGAGGGACGGAGGGAT
>JAWXBP010000463.1 GCA_034440135.1 Planctomycetia bacterium | reverse complement strand
ATGTGCGCAACAATTTTGGCGGACTCGGTTTAGGCGACGCTGACGGCGACGGGGACGTGGACGTTTCCGATCTGAACGCCGTGCGGAATAACTTCGGCGTTGGCAACAGCCCCGCGCCGACGATTGCGGTCACTAAAACTGTGGCGCAGCCCCCCTTATTTACTAGGCAACGCGCTATTGAAGTTGAAGCGACCGCTGCTCAACTCGAAACCTTGCGAACGCCGCTCACACGCCTGGATTCGCGACTGCGAGCTGCGGAGTTGGCCACCGACGCGCTCTTCGCCAACTTGGACCAGGCTATCAAGTCCCACGATCAGTCGGCCAAACGCCGATCGAGCCTGCGCTAATTTCCCGCTGGATTCCGATTAACCTGACTTCGAGTTGGCCAGACGGGAAGGTTTTCGTTCAATAAGTTTCCGCAATTTTTTCGCGCATTTCTTATTGCAACTTTCCGCATGGGCATTAAGTTAGGGACCGGAACTAGGGAAGCTCCCGACTAGGCAATCTGCATCGACCACACTGATTGGAGGCTTCAATGCGCTCAAAGCTTCGAATGTTCGCACGTTGTGCCGTCGCCGCGACAACGCTTGGCGTTGTCACTGTGACCGCACGAGCGGCGGACACCGTTCAGGATTTTTCCGCCAACTTCAACACCGGCTCCACGCCTTCTCGGCTTTCATTGGACTTGTACGGCGCAGGCTCAGCTCCCGTCATTAATCCTGGCCTTCCCGATGGCTGGGATGGCAACTACTTGCGGTTGACGCACGCTGAGAATTCTCAAGCCAACGTCCTCACCTTCAATCAGGCCTACACGGGCGATTACGACGCGCTCGAGATCAGCTTCGATTTCTCGATCAGCAATGGCCCAGCCGGTGCGGACGGTTTCGGCATTGCCTACATGAACTCGGCCACTTACGGCGTCGACACGACAACCCTGGCGCCAGGCATCAGTGAAGAGCCCAATCTGCTGGGTTCGTTCGGCGTCGGGTTCGACACCTACAACAACCCCACTTTGGGCGATACCACCGCGCCGGAAGGCTCGACTCCCAACTCCATCTCGCTGCATGCGAACGGCGCGTTGGTCAGCAGCCTGAGCTTGGAAGCCGAAGCGCTGGCCTTGCTCGAAACGGCAGACGGTTTGCCGATCATGAAGGGCAACATTCGCGTCGTGCCCGCCGATGGCGGCTCCAACGTGACAGTGAGCGTGACGACGGATGAGCCCACGCCCATCACCATCACGCCGTTCAACAACTTCTTCGTGGCGGGCCTCAATCCGTACGACGGCCGCATTGGGATTGGCGGCCGCACCGGCGGTGCCAACGCCAACCAAGACCTCGACAACATCAAGTTGACCGTCACCCCGGTCGGAGGCGCTCCGACCGAAGTGCTCAATGAGACGTTCGAAACACCGGTCGATCCGCCGGTGATTAATCCGCCGGTTCCGTTGGGCGGCACGCCTTGGACTGCGGTTCAGAACGGCTCCGCACCTGCGGCTCGCGTGAACCCATCGCCGGGCGGCACCGATACGGATGCGTTTATGCGGATTTCCGCCCAAATTCCTGGTCAGAACAACACCATCGCCTTCGACAAGACGGCCGACACGGTGGGCGAATCGATCAAGGTCGATGTCGACTTCCGCTTGTTCGATGAAGGCGGCGCCGGCGGCAACGCCGACGGCATGTCGATGATGATTGTCGACACGGGGATTCACGGCGACACCGGACCGTTGGTTGGCTTCTCCGGAGTTTCCGAAGAGCCGAATCTGACGGGTGCCTTGGGCCTGGCTTTCGATACATTTGACAACTTTCCCGTTCCTGGCGGACCGAGCGAAGAAGGTCGGCCAACGGAGGGCGCGCGGGCCAACCACGTTTCGTTACATTGGAACGGCGCGTTGGTCCAACTTGAGGTGCTCGACATCGCCGAGTTCGACCTGACGTCGAACACGTTTGATCACGCGTCGATGCAGGTTGATTTCGTTCCGGGTGGCGGCAACGTCAGCTTGTCGTTCCTCGATTCATCGAATGGCAACGCCGAGACGGTCGTCTTCAATGACTTCTTCGTTGCCGGGTTGGCATTCCCCAACGGCGCCCGGGCAGCCTTCGCCGCGCGTACCGGTGGCGCCTACGATCACCACGACATCGACAACCTGGCGATCGACTGGGATTTCAAAGGTACGGTAGTTGTCGGCGACACCGACACCGACGGCGACGTCGATATTACTGACCTCAACAACGTCCGGAACAATTTTTCCGGAACCGGGTTGGGTGACACCGATGGGGACAACGACGTCGACATCACCGACCTGAACAACGTCCGCAACAACTTCGGTGCGGGTCCAGGCGCCAATGCCGTACCCGAACCGGGTTCGATGGCGTTGGCGGCGATTGGGCTGAGCGTATTTGCTCGGCGCCGTCGTCGGTAGTTCGTTCCCAGGCAGATGTTTTGAAGTTCAAGGCAGCCGCTTCCAGTCAATCGATTGGAAGCGGCTGTTGCTTTTTGGTATGATGGTGCCATCACGTCGTTGCGCGGCAAGCGCGTGGTTCGCCCCGGCATTCGCCGATTTTCATCGCTCATATGATCTGCAATCGTTGCTATTTCGTTCTTCTGTGCATGGCCGCTATTCTCTGCGGTTGCAACGAATCTCCATCGATGTCCGGCTCCGGCACGGCGGCCTTAGCGAACGAACAGGAAACGACGCAGGAAGATTCCCCAACGATCTTCGTCGAGTGGCCGGAACTGGGCGTTGATTTCGTACATCGAGCAGATACCCACAAGCAATACTCTTTGCCACGTACCATTGGTTCCGGGACCGCGGTCTTCGACTACAATGGCGACGGGCTACTCGATCTGTATCTGATTCAGAACTCCGGGGCGGAATCGAAGCATACGAATCGCCTGTACCGCCTCGGCGCCGACCTTCGATACGTCGATGTCAGCTCAGGATCAGGGTTGGACGTCGCCGGCTATGGGATGGGCGCTGCGGCAGGGGACGTGAACAACGACGGCCGCGTCGACCTGCTGCTCACGGAATACGGTCATGCCCGGTTGTTTCGCAATCGATCCGAGGGGGACGAACCAAAGTTCGAAGAGATCACGGCGGCCGCTGGTATCGAAAACCCGTATTGGGGCACGTCCGCCGCGTTTCTCGATTTCGATCGCGATGGCTGGCTCGACTTGGTGGTCGTCAATTACATGAACTACGACCCCTCGCGCTGGTGCGCCGATGGCAGCAGCCGCGAGGAATTCTGCGGGCCGGACGCCTTTCCCGGCCGCATGGCTAAGCTCTATCGAAATCGTGGCGCTCAGCCGGACGACCAGGTCCGTTTTGAGGATGTGACCGTTAGCTCCGGCCTGGCGGCAGCGCCCGGGCCGGGATTGGGCATATTTTGCGCGGATTTCGACGGCGATCGCTGGCCGGATATGTTCATTGCCAACGATGGTCAACCGAATCACCTGTGGATCAATCAACGGGACGGCCGTTTTGTCGAGGAAGGGATTTCCCGAGGACTGGCTTACAACGCGATGGGCAAAGCGGAAGCCAATATGGGCGTTGCGGTAGGGGACGTTGACGGCGACAACTTGTTCGATCTGTATGTCACGCACCTCACCGAAGAAACGCATACGCTATGGCGTCAGGAGCCGCGCGGGTATTTTCTCGATCGCACGGCCGCATCGAAACTCATCGGCGCGGCGTCGCGCAGCACCGGCTTCGGCACGGCGATGGCCGACGTCGACAACGATGGCGATCTCGATTTGATGTTGGTGAATGGGCGTGTCACCCGTGCGGCAAAGCCACCCGCTTCGCCCGCGAGATATGCAAATGAATTCTGGCTCCCTTACGCCGAACCCAATCAGTTACTTCTCAATACGGGCGACGGGCACTTCGTGAACGCCGCGTCGCAGAATCCCGCATATTGCCGCGAACCTGCGGTCTCCCGCGGATTGGCCGTGGCGGATTTGAATGACGACGGCGGGCTCGATCTGATCGTCACGCGCGTCGATCAGCCGCCCGGTATTTACCGCAACGTGCATCCGGCGCGAGGACACTGGTTGTTAGTGCGCGTGGTCGATTCCCTACTGCACCGTGACGCGTACGGCGCGGAAGTTACGTTGCGGCAGGGCGAGAAGGTGGTCACGCGGCACGTGAATCCCGGCTATAGCTTTCTCTGCAGCAATGATCCGCGTTGCCATTTCGGCCTGGGAGACGCCGCCGCGTACGCGGCGATCGAAGTGGTCTGGCCAGACGGCACGGCGGAAATGTTTGCCGGGGGTAAGGCAGACCAAGTGATCACCTTGGAGCGGGGCGCCGGCCGACCGCTGGAGCAATAGGGGTGCATGAGCGTTCGCAAGCTAGCCTGGATCGCCGGCGCCATTGCCGTCCTCATCTGCGCCGGACTGGCGATCTGGCAT
>JAWXBP010000462.1 GCA_034440135.1 Planctomycetia bacterium | reverse complement strand
GCGCCACCTACGACCGCGTCGAGATCTTTCATACGCGCGATATCGAACCGCAGATCACCTGGGGTACGAATCCCGGACAGGTCGCGCCGATCGGCGCGAGCATTCCGGATCCCTCAAAACTGCAAGACGATAACGAGCGCAAAGCGGCCGCCAGCGCCATCGACTACATGGGCCTCAAGCCCGGCACGCCGCTCAAGGAACTGCAACTCGACCGCGTGTTCCTCGGCTCCTGCACGAACGGCCGCATCGAAGACCTCCGCGCCGCGGCCAACGTCGTGAAGGGCTATCGCGTCTCCGCTCACGTTCACGCCATGGTCGTCCCCGGCAGCGGCCAGGTGAAAGAACAAGCCGAGCAAGAAGGCCTCGATCGCGTCTTCAAAGAAGCCGGCTTCGAATGGCGCGAGGCTGGCTGCAGCATGTGCCTCGGCATGAACCCGGACATCCTCACGCCGGGTCAACGCTGCGCCTCGACCAGCAACCGCAACTTCGAAGGCCGCCAAGGCAAAGGCGGCCGCACGCACTTAGTATCGCCAGCGATGGCGGCCGCGGCAGCGATCAAGGGGCATTTTGTGGATGTTAGGGAGTGGGAGTATAAATAGAATAGCCACACCCCGATCAATGGAATGGGCGTGAAGGAGGTCGCGCTTGCCTAAAATCTACCGAAGCATGTTGGTCGACGACGGAATGCCGAAAACCGGTGCGTCGGGAAAGATGCTTGGCGTGCGCGTTCCTCCTTTGCCAGGCAAAGCAAGACCAGACGTTACACCTGATGAGCATGAAGTTGTCCAACCCAAGACCGGCGGAATGTCGGTTCAACGGAATTGGCGTGATTTGCCGACGCACCTGATCCCTAAGCGATTGAACTCTGTTGTAACTGACGCCGCTGGACGAAATGACTTGCACTGTTGGGTTCTTGGAGTGGGCGCGTTCATAGACGGGGCAATTTCAGATTCCCTGACTATGCGAGTCGATAACCAAACCGAAGGGCACGGTCTCGTGGAGCCGATCCAGCCTATGCGCATCGACCGTTTTCAAGATGAGTTGGCGGCGACCCGGCCACACTGGCGAATCGACGAGGAATAGGCTGTGACAAGCGGACGATTTCGAGCAAATCCCAACTACGTCATGTACGTCGATCTATTGCATCGGCTCCATGCCTTGATTCAAGCAGGCAAGGGCGACGACGGAGAAGCGGACGAGGTACGCGACGAGATGGACGCGCCATGGAATGGAATGGATAGTGAAGAGATTTTACGAGTTCGTGGGATTTCTAGCGACCTGTACACACTCGGTCCGGATTCACCGATCAGGCACTCCGAACGCGAACGATATATCACCGACGCAATGTCCGCGAGACTCGCGCCGTTGGTGCTCTCACGCTCATGGAACCGCGTACTTGACGAACTGCGTGAATTCTCTGGCGAGATCTCCTGGGATTTAGCCGCACAATACCGAGCCGAGGCCTACGCGAAACTCGGAGAGGGAGACGTCGCCAAGAAGTTCCTCGCTGAAGCCTGGCGATTGAATCCTCAATTGCCGGACCTCCAGTTTGTCGACGCCGGCATTCGCGGCATCTTGCTCTAACTATCGACCACTCAACAAGAACGATCCATGAACCCTTTCACCAACCACCACGGCCTTGTCCTCACCATGGACAGGCCGAATGTTGATACCGATCAAATCATTCCCAAGCAGTTCCTCAAGCGGATTGAGCGGACTGGTTTTGGCAAATTCTTGTTCTTCGATTGGCGGTTCCGCGAGGACGGGTCCGATATTCCGGAGTTCGAGCTGAATCTGCCGCAGTTCAAGGGGGCCAGCGTGCTCGTCGCGCGGCGCAACTTCGGCTGCGGATCGAGCCGCGAGCATGCCCCCTGGGCGCTCGAAGACCACGGCTTCCGGGTGCTGATCGCCCCGAGCTTTGCCGACATCTTCTACAACAACTGCTTCAAGAACGGCATGCTGCCGATTCGACTGAGCGAAGCCCAGGTGCAGGACTTGTTCGACCGCGTCGCCAAGCACCCTGGCTACCAGTTGAATGTTGACCTGCACACCTGCACGATCACTGACGACCACGGACTGACAATCCCCTTCGAAGTCGACTCCTTCCGCCGCGATTGCCTGCTCGGCGGCCTGGACGACATCGGCCTGACGTTGCGCCACGCCGATAAAATCGCCGAGTATGAACGGGCGCACGGAATTGGAGCATGAACACGCGAGGAAACCACCATGGGACTCGACATGTACGAGGTGATGCTGGTCATTGATGAAGCGTTCCAGCTCCATCTCACTGACGCCGAAATGTCTCGGTGTGATACGGTCGGCGACATCTACCAATTGTTGCTCTCGAAAACTGGCAATGACGTGCCGCCGGCCGTATGCCTGTCGCGCGTCGCGTTTTTCCGATTGCGCGGGCCGCTTCAACGCGTCTCGGGACTTGATCGCAAGAGCATTCGCCCGCGCACTCAATTGGCGGACATTTTTCCGCGCGAGCAACTGCACTCATCCTGGCGGCGACTTGCCGACGGCATCGGCGTCCATCTGCCCGCGTTGCAAAAGGACGGCCGACTAGACGAGTTGGCTGGACTGGCGGCGTTCGCAGTGTTGATTTGCTTGCTGCTCGGCTTCACTGCGACTCTGTTTTCGCTGCCCCTCGGCATGGTGATCCTTGCCTTGATGCCGGCATGTGCGCTGTTGTCGTTCGGTTGTATTCTCCGACAATATTTCGTCGTCGCCGACAGACTGCCGTTGGGCATTGCAACCGTGGGCGATCTGGCGCACGCGATTAAATGGCAATACTACGCCGGCACGGACCAAGACGAGCAGCCGCGTTCCGTCGCGGCCCAAGAAATCTGGAACAAGTTGATCGCCGTGCTATGTGACGAATTGGGCCTCAAACCGAACCAATTGACGCTCGACGCGAATATCGTTGACCTCGTGGAAGGATGACCGTCTAGCGAGATCACTCCGTTGCGACAATTGTCAACTTGCAGTTCCTAAGTATGCCGCAGCGCCTCAATAGGATTCATCTTCGCCGCGCGCATCGCCGGGTAGAGCCCGAAGACCACGCCGACCACGACGGAAATGCAGAACGCTAGCGGGATCGACATCGGGACGATCCGTGGTGACATGGTGCGGATCACCTCGGGTACGTCCGCCATCATTTCCGGGACGACCGCTTCCAGGGCATTGCGGCCAAGTTCGATGATCGGGCCGCAAATCAGCCCGCCGGCGATGCCGGTCAGGCCGCCGAGCACGGAAAGGACGATCGTTTCCGCCAGGAATTGGCGTGTGATATCGGCTCGCCGCGCGCCGAGCGCGCGGCGGATGCCGATCTCGCGCGTGCGTTCCGTGACCGTCGCCAGCATGATGTTCATGATGCCGATGCCGCCGACGATCAAAGAAATGGCGGCGATCATGCCCAGGAACAAAATGAACATCATCCGCGTATTCTTGGCCTGCTCCAATAACTCCAACGGCACCGTGATGCTGTAATCTTCCAGCTTGTGCTTCTCGCGGAGCGTGTTCTTCACGATCTCCGAGGTGTCCATCACATTGTCGACGTGGTTCACGCGCAACGTCACCTGGCTCAACTCGACGATCTCGCCGTTGAACGACCCAGTGCCGAAGGTCAGCACGCGGTCGCCGATGCGAAACCACAGCGTGGTGATTGGGATATACACGTCCTTCGAAAAATCCTGCGCGGCGAACGATCCGCCCACGCCCGCGGACGCCGCTCGAGGCTTGAGCACGCCAATTACAACGTAGGGATCGCGCTCCACCTTAATGGAACGGCCCAGCGGATCTTCGTAGGGAAACAACCGCTCGGCGGTCGCGGCGGCCAGCACGCAGTAGTTCTTGCGCGCGGCGATATCGGAAGAGGAAATGAATCGCCCTCGGTCGATCACCAACTGCGTCACCTCGGCGTATTCCGGCGTGCAGCCGACGAGCCGCCCGTCGAGAAACCTCTCACCGTAGCGAAACTGCCGCGTGATCTCGCGAATTGGCAGCGCGCGGGTCACCGTGGGGATCGTCTCCACCATGGTTTCGTAGTCGAGCCGCGTGACGCCGTACGGCACGAGGCCGCGCGCCCCTTCGGTGGCTTCGCTCGGCGGCTTGATCGAGCGGATGATGATGTTTTCCGCTCCGAGCCCGGCGATTTGCTCTTGGGCTTTAATGCTGATCCCTTCGCCAATGGCCAGCAACCAAATCACGCTGGCGACGCCGATGAATATGCCCAGCACCGTCAACATGGAACGCAGTGGATGCAAGAGCAAGCTCTTGATGCCGAGGATCCAAGTGGTGGCGAAACCAGACAGCATGGCAACCCAATTGCCGGTGATGTGACGTCGACAGTCTCCTTTCGCTCCGCGAAAGGCTCCGTGCGCGCCTCAAAAATCAACGTCTATCCGGCCAATGCCCGCGCCGCCACGCGGATGCGCTTGCTGTCATCCAGCAATTCGTCGGATTGCAGGTATCCGTCCCGCAGCCGAATGATGCGCTTGGCGTGGCGCGAAACGTCGTCTTCGTGCGTGACGATGATGATCGTCTTGCCAGCGTCGTTTAACCGTTCCAGCAGCGACAGAATTTCGGCCGTCGTCACCGAATCGAGGTTTCCGGTCGGCTCGTCGGCCAGCATGAAGAACGGGTCGTTCGCCAGGCTGCGAGCAATGGCGGCGCGTTGTTGCTGACCGCCGGAGAGCTGCATCGGGCGGTGGAGCAAGCGATCGCCCAGTCCGACCAACACTGCCAACTCCCGGCAACGCGCCCGATCGGCGACCGTCACACGGCCGCGATAGTGCAACGGCACTTCGATGTTTTCCAGCACCGTCAACTGCGGAATCAAGTTATAGGACTGGAAGACGAAGCCGATATGATTCGCCCGGGCTTCGGAAAGTTGATCGTCGTCCATCGTGGCGACGTCGTCGTCCCCCAACCAATAGCTGCCGCCGGTGGGGCGATCCAAGCAACCCAGCAAATTGAGCAACGTCGATTTGCCCGACCCGGACGGACCCATGATCGCCACGTAGTCTCCTTCGGGCACGTCCAGCGTCACGCCGCGCAGGGCATGCACTACTTCACCGCTGAGGACATAGTCTTTCTGCAGATTCTCGATCCGCGCCGCCAGTTTCATTCCCCGCCTCCGCCGCCGAGCGTTTCGCCCGTCTTGCCAATTGCATCGCTCGTCGTTTCACTTTCCGGCTTCTTGGCGATGCGATCCTCCGCGGAACGCAATTGCGTCCGGCGGGCCGTCGTGGTCGTCCCCGTCGCGGCCGGCAATTCAACCTCCGTCAAGAATAACCGGGGGTTCATCAAGACGTGTTCTCCTTCAGCCAGGCCGTCTGCGATGACCAGCACTTTGTCGTTCGTGGATCCGAGTAGAATCTCCCGCGCTTCAAGCCGATCGAGCCCCTTCATCAGGCAATAGTGCCTTCCGCCTTGTTCCACGACCGCTTGCACCGGGATCTGCAAGGCGTCGGGGAGCTCCTCGACCAGGATGCTCACGTCGGCGTTCATGCCGGGGCGCATGCCTGGGGGCGGTTCCAGAATCTTGACGAACGCCGCGTATTCCTTGGCGTTCGAACCGCGCCAGCCGCTCGATTCCGGGTAGTCGTTCATCTTGGTGACAACGCCATGCAACTCGCGATCCGGGAAGGCCTCGACGCGAATCGTGGCCTCCATGCCGACCTTCACGCGGTTCACGCTGGCTTCGTTGACCTTGGCTTTGACCTGCATCTGCACCGGGTCAGGCAGCTTAAAGATGATCTGCCGCTCGCGCACCAATGCGCCAGCCTGGATGATCGTGGGATTGTCGTCCCAATCGTCGTTGTCGTTGTTGTAGACGACCTGGCCCTCGGCGGGGGCGAGGATCGTGCATTTCGCGATCTGGGCCTCGATCTCTTCCAACTTCTGCTTGTCGAGGGCGTACGTGCTCTCGTCCGTCCGCATTTTCGCCGCCGTCGTCTTGATGTCGGCGGCAAGTTGATTCTCGGTTTTGACTTTGGTGTATTGGCGCAGCACGTTGAGCTTCGTTTGCGCGGTTTCCAGGTCGTTCTTGGCCTTGTCGACGGCGAACTTGTCGGCCTCCAACTGCAACGCTGTGTAGAAGTTCTTGGCAGCCAGCTCTTCGCTGTATTTCACATAGCCTTCGGCGCGGCGCAGGTTTTCCTCGGCGACGAAGATTTCGCCGAGAATTGTCTGCTCGGCTTGCACGAAAGTGCCGTGGATGTATTCCTGCAGGGCAATCTTCGACGTCTCGTGCAGATTCGTCGACTGAATCAACAACGCGTCGCTCGTGTTGCAGAGAATTTGCTGCGCGATCCGCTCTTTCTCCAATGCTGAGGAATCGAGCGTCGCGAGCTTATCGCCCTTGCGGACCTGCGTCCCTTCCGGGATCACGTCCAGAATCGCCACGCCCGTATTGCTGCCGGCCGACGACTTCACTTCGCAGTAGACGTCGATGTTGCTCGCGCTCTCGATTTCGCCGCGCTGTGAGATGCGGTGTAGGAATAGATCGCGCGTGACCGGCTGGACGATCACCCGATCTAACAACCTCGCCTGCTTCGGGCGTTGCTGAGCGTACCAGTAATAGCCGCCGCCACCGGCAGTGCAAATCGCCAAGGCGATCAGCAGCCAGGCGCCGATTTTTCCTTGGCGTGCAGTTCGTCGCGCACTAGATGATTTCATGGCAATCACCAATCGTTTCGCCACGCGGCGCTGGAGGTAGGTGGGATGAACGGAACGCTGTAGGTACTTAGACGAGCTTCCCAGGGTTGTGAATCTGGGCAACTTGTCGCCGGCGCGAAACCTCAGCGGCTGGATCGGGGACCCAACCACTAAACCACGCGACTCGGGCCAGAGTTTCGGCCGCCGCGGGGATCGCGACGACAAGCTACTCCGCTGCCCCTCCAAAGAAGGGCCGACCGGATCGACTGGTTTCAAAATTGGGCGCTTTGGGGCAGGTACCGACGGCCGTAGCTTACCCGGCATTCTAGAAGATCGGCAATCCCATGTCACCCTTTTTATGGGAGCCACGCTTTTCACGGAGCGGGGCTCTCTCCTTCAAGCCCAGGGAAGGCCACCCAAGACGTTGCTGATGTCAACGTCTCCGAGCGCCTTCCCTGGGCTTAGCGGCAATAGACACATTCAATGTACCATCCGCGGCGCCCCTTCTGGCCGTCCTACCTCTTCTTGAGGGGGTTGCATCAGCTTCGGGCGATCGCCGGTCTTCCCGTCGCTCTCACCGGGAATGCGATCACCGAGAATTGGCCCCGGGTCGATCCAGAGCCCGCGGTCGTCCAGCTCCATCGTGCCCAACTGGAAGTCGAGCCCGATCCGCAGTGTCTCGTAGTTGACCCAGACGCTGAGAAAATCGTTCTGAACGTTCAGCAGGTCCGAAAGCGAATTCACCAGGTTCAACGCCGTTGTGGCCCCGAACTCCGGGGCGACCCCCGGCCGCGGCGGCTCGTTCAACCGGAGCCGGGCCAGATCAACCTGGCTGATCGCGATCTGCACGGCGGCGCGGCGTAATTCGAAGTTCACCTGGTTGAGCTCCGCGCTCCGCAAAGTCGCTCGCAAGCCTTGGTGAATCTGGTCCTGCGTTTCCATAAAGCTACGCCGGGCCTGCTGGTACTCGATCAGCGCCTGGCGGTATTGATTGCGTTCCGCCAGGCGCGTGATCGGCGCGTCGAACTCGAAGCCGACGCGAATCCGGCCGTTCGTATCGCGAAAGCGGAGCGGATTGTCCCCCGTGGTGCCCAAATCGCCTTGCAGCACCAAATCCAGGTCGGCCTCCAAGGCGTTGGCGTTGAACTCGATTAACCGCCACGTATCGACCAACTGCGCGCGGGCGTTCTTCAAATCCCGGCGATTTTCCTGGGCGATCTCAAAAGCCCGCTGCGAGGCCAACTCAATATCGACCAGCGTGACGCTGTCGAGCTTGGCTCTGGCCTGAATCAGCGACAACTCCAGAATGCGTCCGGAAAGCTCCGCGTAGGCCGCGATTAACAGTTCGCGCACCCGCGTCGGTTCCACGTCGGTCGCATCGAGTTCGCCGATGGCGTCGATCCGTCCCCACAGCGCTTCGAGCCTGGCGGACAACTCGGCGACATCTTCGTGCAATTGCACG
>JAWXBP010000461.1 GCA_034440135.1 Planctomycetia bacterium | reverse complement strand
CGGTCACGAATCCGCGGAAGGGAACATGAGCACTACACTTTTCGACCGACCATCGGTAACCCGCCAAGCGCTGCACTCTTCGAGCGCCGTTTACATTTGGATTGGATGAAAAGGCAGTAATGAAAAAGGGCCGCCGGACGATCTGCCCCCAGTGTCCGACGGCCCCAACGGAAGCAGTCAACGATACCTCGCAAAACGAAATCGGGCCGACCGCCTGCAAGCGCGACCAGCCCGAATTCAGATGGAGTTTGGCCCAGTCCCTTAGGCACGAAACCAAACGGAGGATCGGACCCCGCATCAGAAGTCCGATCCCCGCCTGGAAGATAGTGAGAGTTGCGTCTCACGTCGTTACCATCGCCACGGACGGCAGGGGCATTTACCAAAAGTGTGGTCGAATTTCTACCAATGCGTGAGGAAACCACCGGCAATTCTGCGTCCGGCGGGGGCTGGTTCGGTGGTTGTCATTTGCGGCCGTTCGCGTACCTCGTTCCGCAAGATTCTGAGATTCACGTTTCAACAGGTGAAGTATGAAAAAAACTGCGCCACGGAAGCGGCAGCGACCAATCCCAACGATGGCATGGCACTACACCGTTGGAGTTTGGATTAAGCCGATTCTAAACGAAGGCATCATTAAGCAAGCAACTGCTCGCGTCCCCAATCACGTGCGACCAGCAGCGTGGTTTACAACATCCCCAATTTGGGAACAAACCGCAAACACGAATGGTCAAAACCCGGAAACTGGTGAAGTCGTTTTTCTCAATGCCAGGCAAACGAGTGAAGCGTATGGGGGCTTGTGGCGCATTGGCGCTCCCCCGGACGTTGCTCCTCACACATGGGACGACTACGTCACATCGAGCAATGAGAACTTGCAGGACATCAAAGGCATGGAAGCCTGGGCGAATCGCAAGGGATCAGACTACCACCGCGACTTCCGATGCAGCTTCAAGTCCGTTAGTCGCGAGCATTGGACGGTTATTGAGTGGTATGACTGGAATCGAGGCGCTTGGCGCGACATTGGTGAACACGAGCCTTTCCGAGAGGAGACTTGAACGATGGCACGACAACGAAAACTGCCTACGGGTTTGGTGAAACGAGGGCGAACGTACTACGCGAAGTTCCGCGCCGGCGGGCACATGATGCAGAAGCGTCTTTCTTCGAACGTGGACGACGCCATCGGAATGCTCGCGGACCTGCGAGCCCGGGCATACCGCCAAGATTTTGGGATTGTCGACAATGACGTGACGCTCGACGAACTGCGCCCGGCGTATGAGCGCCATTGTCGGCTGACGGTCCGCGCATCCACCGTCACTCGTTACAAGCAGGCCCTCGACGCGATTCTCACGGCGCTGCCCGTGCGGAAGGCATCCCAACTCTCTGAGACCGTGGTGAACAACTACCGAGAGGAACGGCTCGCTCAGGTGTCACCGCGCACAGTCAACATCGAGGTCAGGACGCTGACCACGATGCTGGCCTGGGGCGTCCAAGCGAATCGCATCGGCTCGAATCCGCTGGCCAGTCTCAAGCCGCTGCCGACCAAGGGAAAAGAGCGGAAGCAGCACCGTGTGATGACCGTGTCGGAATTGCTGTTGGTTTTCGAGGCCAGCCCGGACTACCTCAAGCCATGCTGGCGAATGCTGGCCACAACGGGAATGCGCCGGCAGGAGTTGGCGTCGTTGACGTTTGACGACGTGGATTTCAACAAGGCCGTGGTCTCCATCCGAGCGGAAAACTCCAAGACCGGCCGGCCACGGGAAATTCCCCTCGACGAAGAAATGCTAGCGACGATCCAGCGGCTACACGACGAAGCCCCCTTCCGCCGCCCTGGCACCGGGAACACTGCAAAGGACACCGAGGCCATCGAGCGGGCGTTCAGCAAACGTCACGTGTTCGTGACTCAGGCAGGCACACCTTGGGGGCATCGGCTGCTTCGTCGCTTTTACGCGATCTGCAAGCGTGTGGGCATCGAGGACGCGGTGCCGGGTGGCTCGGTCGACATCCATGCCTTTCGCGGCACGTTCACCCCGCTGGCCATCGACGGTGGTGCCAATCCGAAGGATGTGCAAACGATCCTAGGGCATTCGTCCCTGGAAATGACCATGAACGCCTACGCCAAGAGTACGGCTCATGCCCGGCGAGCGGCGATTAGCGCACTGCCGTTCGCAAAAGCGGCCGCCCCTGAACACATCGTTTCTTTGCCGAATGTGTCCAAAACTGGCCCAAGTATCCCAGTCGCATCGCAAGTCGTTGCTAGTTAGGATGTTGCGATTATGGGCACCGGATGCAAGGTCCGCGACCCTGGCATCGTCTTTTGGGCGATTGGGCGTTTGCATCGCCTTCGTCCAATTCGTGCGTCCGCCGAGGGAGGGCCATGAAAATGAACTCAACTTCATGGCAAAGGCCGCGATATTCAATGCGCGGTTTGCTGTTGCTGACGTTGTTCGCGGCATTGATAGCTGGCTTCATGCACCAGCGCGGCAGGCTGCATCATGCTGAGCAAGTGCTGGCGGCGCATGGTCTGAAATGGGATCTTCCCGAACTCGCCGAACAGGAATACCGCGTCACGATCCAGCAAAACGTTGACGGGGAAGGCTTCAAGTTCCTATCGATCCGCGTGCAGTCGCTCACCGCTGGGCAGTTGGTGCTGCTCAAGAATGGTCAGCCAGCCCTCTCAGTCGGTTTGAAGCCCGGTGAGGAAGGCACGAATAGCGGTCAACTAACCGTTCTGGCCGATCAATTCTTCAAGCAGAAGCAAACGAGCAAGCTCGACCTCATCCTTTCAGCGGACCTCGCGACGGCCAGCACGGGCATGTCCGGCCCGGGGGACGACCAGGGACGGTTGCGCTTCAAGTTACAGGCGCAGCCCGGCGTGTTTAAGCACGGGACGGCGGCGCCGATGTTCAGCTTCGAGGGGCAGGTGTTCGAACTGGAGGTGCAGTAGAAGGAGCGTTCTTGACGGCGGTGTTGACGGACTCCCTTGCAACTGTCCTGCGGCTGCTTATCCTTATGGGTTTGGACTTTAGGGCTTGCCAGCGAAGGTGGTTGCCGTGCCTGGGACTTGTGTGATTGGACTGCAGTGGGGCGACGAAGCGAAGGGAAAGATCGTTGATCTGCTGACCGAACGCCATGACATCGTCGTGCGCTACCAGGGCGGCAGCAACGCCGGGCATACCGTCGTGACAGGCGGCCAAACCTACAAGCTGTCGCTGATTCCAAGCGGTATCCTGCGGTCGAGCGTGACCTGCGTCGTGACCGGCGGCGTCGTGCTCAATCCGGCTTCCTTTCTGGGCGAGATCGACGGCCTTACCTCGCGCGGCATCCGTGTCGCTGAGAATTTGCTGGTCAGCGATCGCGCGCACGTGATCTTTCCCTGGCACGTCGAGGAAGACCGCGCCACGGAGAGCCGCACCACGTCAGGGCGCGAAGCAATTGGCACCACGCAGCGCGGCATCGGCCCGTGCTATCGCGACAAATATGGCCGCAGTGATGCGATCCGGCTGGGCGATCTCTATCGTCCTGGTCTCGCCGAGCGGATTGCTCAAGTCGCGGCCCAGAAGAGTCTGGCGATGCAAGTCTTCGCCACGGGCGCCGCGCCGACGTTCGATCCCAAGCAGATCTGCGAAGAATACTTGGGCTACGCCGAGCGCCTGCGGCCGCACCTGTCCGATACGACAACTTACCTGCACGACGCGCTGGAAGCCGGCAAGCGGGTGTTGTTCGAGGGTGCGCAGGGCGCATTGCTCGACGTCGACCACGGCACGTACCCGTACGTCACCAGCAGCAACAGCTCCGGCGTCGGCATTCCGGCTGGCTCCGGCGTGCCGGGGCGCTATCAAAACCAAATCATCGGCATCGTCAAAGCCTACAGCACGCGCGTCGGCGGCGGGCCGTTCCCGACGGAACTGGAAGACGCCACCGGTCAGCGCATTCGCGACCGCGGCAACGAGTACGGCACAGTCACGAAACGCCCGCGCCGTTGCGGCTGGTTCGACGCCGTGGCGGTCCGTTATACGACGCGCTTGAGCGGCGTTGACACGTTGGCCGTGATGTTGCTGGACGTCCTGTCCGGCTTCGACGAGCTGAAAATCTGCACCGCTTACGACATCGGCGGCAAACGTGTCACGGTATTCCCGAGCCACGTGGACGACCTGCGGATCGCCAAGCCGATCTACGAGACCATGCCCGGCTGGCGCGAGGAAATCGTGACCGCCAAGAACCTCAGCGAGTTGCCCGGCAACGCGTTGCGGTACATCACGCGGTTGAGCGAATTGATCGGTCGCCCGGTGGGAATTGTTTCTGTCGGGCCGGATCGTGATCAAACCATTCTCGCGGAGTCGACGTAGGGATCGTACCCGTGTCATTCGTGGATCACAGTTGTAGATGATATTCGCCCCATCGACTTCACCATGTCCGTTTCCGCCGAGCCGACGCAATTGGACCTGAGCGACGTCCCCGTCGCCCAACGTCCGCGGCACATCGCGATCATCATGGACGGGAACGGCCGCTGGGCACAGCGCCAAGGTCTGCCTCGCATTGAAGGACATCGCCGCGGCGTCGCCAGCGTGCGCCGCGTGACGGAAGAAAGCGCGCGGCTGGGGCTCGATCAACTCACACTCTATTGCCTTTCCAGCGAAAACTGGAAGCGCCCGCAACAGGAACTCGATTTCCTGATGCACTTGCTGGAACAGTATTTGATCGAAGAGCGCACGACAATTCTCAGTCAGAATATCCGCCTGGCGGTAATCGGACGCCGCGCGGGAATTCCAGACGACGTCCAGCGCGAGATGGATAAGACCATCGAGTTAAGCGCCGCGAACACCGGGCTGCGGCTTTGCTTGGCGGTCAACTACGGCGCCCGCGGCGAAATCGTCGACGGCGTGCGTCATCTCGTCGCCGAAGCCCGGGCGGGGCGGCTCGATCCGGAGCAAGTCGACGAACAACGCATCGCCGATTCGCTCTACACCGCCGGCATGCCGGACCCGGACCTGGTGATTCGTACCGCGGGCGAACAGCGCATCAGTAATTTCCTGCTCTGGCAGATCAGCTACGCCGAAATCTGGGTCACGCCCCGCTGTTGGCCCGAATTCGCCGAGCCAGACCTGCATCTCGCAATTCGCGATTTCGCCGCGCGCGACCGTCGCTTCGGCGGACTGAATCTGTAGTTGGCACAACCCTTCGCTGGACGTAGCGCCGCATGTTCACAGGACTCGTCGAAGCGCTGGTCGAAGTCGCGGACGTGATCGACGCGCCGCCCGGCAAACGCCTGACGCTCCGTTGCGGCGCATTGGCAGCGGAGGCGGCGATCGGCGAGAGCATCGCCATCAACGGTTGTTGCTTGACCGTCGTCGCGCGCGAGGACGCTCAACTCACATTTGAAGCGGGGCCCGAGACGCTCGCGAAGACCAATCTTGGTCGGTTGCAGCCCGGATCGCTCGTGAATGTCGAGCGGTCGTTGTGCTTGGGAGACCGGCTTGGCGGGCATCTCGTCACCGGACACGTCGACGACGTCGGTGTGCTCGAATCGCGTCGCGATGAAGGGGATTGGTCCACCTGCTGGTTTCGTTTCCCCGAGGCGTTGAGCGGGCAACTTGTCTCCAAGGGCTCGATCACCATCGACGGCGTCAGCCTCACCGTCGTCAATGTGGAAGCGGAACGCTTCAGCGTCGCGCTTATCCCGCACACGCTCGGCGTCACCACGCTCGGCCGTCTTGTGCCGGGCGATGTTGTGAATCTCGAAACCGATTTAATCGGCAAGTATGTAGAGAAGCAATTCGCTTTGCGCGAGCCACGCCACACTAGCCTGTAGCGCGGGTATCGAGGATCCCGCTTCAGCTCGCCGTGTCCTCAGTGCTCCGTGGTGAATCCTCTGGAAGCAATCTAGGCCAGCGCATTGATCCCCTGAGGAGTTCCGATCGAATTCAGCCATTGCAGTTGCCGCTTGGTTAGATCCGCGTGCGCGCCGCCGCCGGGCGTTTGGAATTGTTGCTGGTCGGCGAGCTTGGCCTGGAGCAGCGACACCACGTCGACGGGCTGATCGTGCGGCGCTCGGGCGCGGTCCAGTTCTAAGCGCACGCCCAGTAGTTCCCGGTAGCCTTCCGCCGAGAGCTGGCCGTTTGCTCGAAGTTGATCAATCAACTCGGAAAAATCGTCCGGCGTGATCGAGGATAGGTCGAACGCGTCCTCGGGGGCGTTGACGGACGATTCCGTCTCCGGCTGCTGCGGCGCGGATTGGCCGATCTTGCCCTCGATATCGACGCCGATCAACTTCAGGCCGGTATTGACCATCGCCGGCACCGCGGCGAACAACGAAGGAATCTGCATCCGTGCATTCCTGAGGCGAGCGAAAGGAGAAGTCCCAACGCCCACCGCATTGCAATCGACATGCCAGGACTCGAGCGCATTCAAACGGCAACCAGATCAACCAACTATCTGTCGCCGAAGCCCAGTCATTGCCACGAGTTAGCACATCGCTCGCCGCTCGACTCCCCCTGCTTCCGCTCCGCGTCTCTGCGGCTCCGCGGTGAAAAATGCGCCCACTCGCCGGCAATGTCCGCCGGAGTTCGGCAGCATTTGCCGATCACTCCTCACGGCGTCGGTACTCAGCCCGATAGACCGGCTTTTCGTGCAATCGCATACGCCGCTCGAAATGGGTGCGGTAGTCGAGATCGTGCTCCGCCGCGCGTTCCGTGACGTCGAATGGTCCTTGCAACCCGCTGGCTGCCGCAAGCAGTTCCAGCGTCGATTGATAGTATTCTTCGACGTCGCTCCAGAAATGCAGCGTACCGCCCGGCTTGAGCGTGCGTTCGATGTCCCGCGCAAAGGCCTCGTTCATCACGCGGCGTTTCTTATGTCGAGCTTTCCACCAGGGATCAGGGAAGTAGACATGCACTGCGTCGAGTGAACTGGGCGGCAGCAGTTCTCGGAACACACGCAAGGCGTCGCCCGAAACAACCCGCACGTTGCCGCCGTGTCCGCGGCGCAAGACGCGTGCCGCCGCGTGCTCGGCGTACTTCTTGGCCAGCTCGATGCCCAGAAAGTTCACTTCCGGCTTGGCGGCCGCAGCGGCCACGAGGAACAATCCTTTGCCGGAACCGACCTCGACCTCCAGGGGCGCGCTGCGACCGAACAACCCTTTCGCGTCCCAAGGCTGGG
>JAWXBP010000460.1 GCA_034440135.1 Planctomycetia bacterium | reverse complement strand
TCACCACGGAGAGCACGGAGGACACGGAGTGGGGGAGGATGTGGGAGAGCAGAAATAGAGCCAGAACCGTGAGCGCCTGGAGCGCGCCGGAGAGATCGCCGCATGGAGATAACCGACAATCCCTATCAATCGCCATTGACGGCCGGGGGCGGAGCTGATGCCGCGCCGGCGCCGCCCCGTGGTATTTGGCGAACTGCCGCCGCGCTGTTCTGTGCAATTCCAGCAACCTTGTGCCTCGGCGTAGCGATTCTCTTTTGGAGTTGGTACTACACGAATCAAAGGCTGTTGCAGACGCTGCAGCTCTGGCAGCATTGCGTATTGCTGGGCTATTTTTCCTTCGGTCTGATCTGGCTCACCGCGGCGATCTCCTGGTGGCGCAGGCGCGATCGCTGGGGCTGGGGACTAACGATTCTTGGCGTGGCGCCCATCGGGGCGATCATTATCACGGAGATGATGTGAACTCGGGCATGACCAACGACAACCCCTACGCATCGCCGCGGTCGACCGCCGATCCACAACCGGCAAAGTCCGGATTCCGTTGGCGCATTCTGCCGACGATCTTATGCGGCCTTTACGCCGTCGCCTTTGGTTACGCGGCGATTGACCAGGTTTTAGCGTCCGTCCGCTTGCCGATGTATCGCGATGTTTATTTTGCGTCGATCATCGGAGCGCGCCTGGTCGTCGCGATTGCCTGGACGCTGGCGACGCGCTTCTGGTGGCGAGCGCAATGGTGGGCGGCGGCGTTCTTCACCGTCGGCGCAATACTGCTCATGTTCCTGGCCAGCAAACTGAAGTTGCTCGGTTGACTCATTTCTCCCGCGAAAAACGCGTGCCAGTGCAATCAGTAGAGCGGCAGCTTAGAATGGCCAACATGAACGAAGGAAACCCCTACCAATCGCCACTCGTCTCGGCCCAGCTCGCCCAACAAGGTCTGTCCGCTTGGCGGTTCGTTCCCACGGGCATCGCTCTGTTTCTGGGCGGCCTGCACCTGCTGCTTTGGGCGCTGAATCTTCTCAGCGTCGCCATGGGCACGAACCGGTCGATGTCCCCGATCGGCGAATTCATCGCCGGCATTTTGATGTTCGGCGGTTGCGGCGCCGGCTGGCTGTTGGCGGCGTGGCTGTGGTTTCGCGCCCGGTATGTTTGGGCGACGATTGTTTCCGCGCTGAGCTGCGCGACGATCGGTCTCTTCGTGGCAATGTTCGCTTTTGTCTTGCTTTCCATTTAGAAGGACGGCGTCGCAGGTTCGCCGACGCGGGCGCAGTGGTTAAATTTCCCGCACTTTCCTTACGTGCCAGCTATGGGGAGCAGGCGGCGTCCTCAGCATGACATCGCGCTGAATTCAGCGTCCTCTCCCCCTCGCTGGCGCTTCCGGGTTGGTGTTGTTGGAATCCGGGCCGCGGGTTGCTTCGTCTGTTATTGCGTCCGGCCGCGGGAATGTTCCCGTCCGGCAGAAGGGCATTCCAGGAGCAGATCCATGCGCATCGTTCGATTGTTCGTTGCGGTCTTGATGTTCGCTGCGCTGAGTTCGCAGACGCAGGCCGCCATTTTTACCGCTGATACGGGCAATTGGCCGAAGGAATGGGGCGACGCCTTGGAACCACTGCGGGCCACGTCGCGGACGATCGGCGTCGGGACCGGTATTCAGGAGAATATCTACGAGCTTCCAATCGCCGATCGCGAGACCTTTGACCGCATTTGGCCGGCGGTGCTCAAGTTGCTCACGCCCGGCGGGCGGGTCACGCTTACCCAAGTCAGCGACGGCGACGATCCCAACTGGGGCAGCATTCTCCACGGCAAGCAGGCGACGATTCGCATCTACGGCCCGTCGGAAGGATACACTTCCAAAGAAGCGACCGATCCGAATCAGCCCGTCGATTACGAGCAACGGGTCAAAGACGGCAAGGCCTTGAAAGCCGGCGCGCCGTGGCCGCCGGAGCTCATCGGCAAAGACGGTGCGCTGCCGGAGTATGTCGTCGGCGATACCGGCGCGGACGGCCGCATGACGTGGACACCGGCCGACCCCTACGCCGAAGGCGAAAAGTTCCGCGGCTTCTACCACCGCGCCCGCATCGACGTGGAACTGGTGATCGACGGCGAGATCATCGACCTGAACGAGTTGAGACTGCCGGACGGCTCGACAATCAAAGATCAGCGATTTGCCGCGCCGCAGTGAGTGGATTCGCCCCTCTCCGCGTCTCCATGACTTCGTGGTGAACTATTGCTCGAAGTCGCTCGAAAAATCGAGGTCGCTGTCTTCGCTGCCGAGCGGGATCAGTTCGTTTTCGATCTGATCGAGGTCGAAGCCTTCGAACTTGTTCTCATCCGTGATGCGATCCCATTCCGCCTCCTGGCGCTCCGACGCTTCGACGATCGCGTCCTCGAACGTTTTGTCGGAGCCGCCGAGCCAGAGCATGAAATCAATTGGATTGCTCGTCCGGCGTCGCGCGGACTTCGCGCCATCGTTGATGTCGTCGCGATTGGTCCACAGCAACACGCCGCCGCAGGTGAAGACCGCGATGAACACGCACATCGACAGGGTCCGACAGATCTGAAACAACCCAAAAGAACGCTCTGCCGGCGCAGCCGTGGGCGCTTTGGGAAGTTCTAACGGCGCAAGTGATGCGCTCGCATCAAAGTATTTCGAGGTCGCCAGGTCTTGGTTCATGACGCGATCCTTGATGAAATCAATCGTAGGAATAGCCGCAGAAGCAGATCTCGCTCGGCTGACCGTTCACGTAGACGGTGCAGCAAACGCCTTGGCCGCGTTCGATGTCCTCGTAGAGATCATCGCTCGCCTGAACCACGGCCCGTGTGGGACGATCGGTGCCGAAGAACTCTTGAACTTGCGCATCGCTGAGCGGCACCACGACGCCGAAGTCCGCATCGGCGTCGACGCGGTCGATGTCCAGAATCGAACCAGTGCCGTCAGCGTCGGCGATTTCCCGGGCTTCCTCGATCGAAGTCGGCCCTTCCTCGCTGTAGCGAAAACGCCCAGCGACGAACTCACGTTCCTTGAGTTTGTCGAGCGCGCGTTGAAAATCTTGCTCGAACGGAACGAAATACTGCCAAGGTTCCGCGCCCATGTTTCATCTCGCTGGCAAGGGGCCGAAAGCGATCGTTTCTGGAAGCTTAGTTCAGCGATTTGCGAGACGACGGACCGAGGAAATCCAGGTTGCGGCAGAGCAACATCGCCGCGGTTTTCGTTGACTTCGGGCAACATCAAGCGGGGGTAAACGCAAGCCAGGGCATTCCAAATGACTGTGGCTGCGATTGTCCTGGGGCAGCGACCGCGCGGCGTTGAGCGTCCTAGCCCAGCGGGGTAGGATAGGGTGGTCGACTTGCCCGCCTCATTTCTTTTCCCGCCCGGAGCCGCACCCCCGATGAAAGGTATGTTAGCCGTCCTGTTGAGTATTGCCTTGACGGCGATCTGTTGGGGCGTTTACGGACCCGTGCTGCACGAAGGCCAACATGGCATGGGCGCCATGATCAACGGCCAGCACGTTTCCAGCATGTGGCGGCCGTTCACTTGCGTCGGCCTGGCGTACTTCGTGATTGCCGTGGTCGTGCCGGCGGTCCTGTTGCGTTCCCGCGGCGAAGCCGGCAAATGGACGGTGACTGGAACCGTCTGGAGCCTGGCCGCTGGCGTTGCCGGAGCCTTAGGTGCGCTGGGAATCATCATGGCCTTCAAGAACCAGGGCAATCCGATCTACGTGATGCCTCTCGTGTTCGGCGGCGCACCGGTGGTGAATACCTTCTTCACGATGTATCTCAATAAGTCCTACAAAGAAGCCGGGCCGTTGTTCTTCGCAGGCTTGATCCTCGTCGTGGCGGGCGCGGCGACCGTGTTGATCTTCAAGCCAGGGCCCGCCCGAGAAAGCGCAGCGCTGACGACATCGCAATTGATGCAAGTCGCCTCGTGGGTCACCGTGACCGCGCTGAGTTGGGGCGTGTACGGTCCGGTGTTGCACAAAGGCCAGTCCGCGATGCAAGGGAGCCGCTTGCGACCGTTGGTCTGCGTGGGGTTGGCGTATTTCCTGATCGCCGTGATTCTGCCCTTGTCCGTCATGGCGGCCACGCCGGAGCCAGGCACGTGGACCAACATTCCCGGAACCTTGTGGAGTCTGGCTGGCGGCGCCGCGGGTGCAATTGGCGCGCTCGGCATCATTCTCGCTTTCAACTTTGGCGGCAAGCCGGTCTACGTGATGCCGCTCGTGTTCGGCGTCGCCCCCGTCGTCAACACGCTGACCACGATGCTGACCAAAGGCAACTTCAACGCAGTGAATCCCGTCTTCTACGCCGGCCTGATCATCGTCGCCGTCGGTGCCGTGACCGTGCTGATCTTTGCTCCCAAGGGCGGACACAAGCCAGCACCAGCGCCGACTCCTCCAGCGGAACCAATCGCCGCGCACTAACAACGTCACTCACGAACAAGCCCGGGGATGGCCGAACAAAATTGCCGCTATCTTTTGCAAATCAACGGAGGCCATCCCTGGGAAACAGCGCCGAATCCCAGGGGAGGTCGGCACAAGACAACTGTTTGACATGTTCGTGGACGACCACCCCTGGGCTTAATACGTCGCGAGTTTGCTTCTCCAACTTCAAACTACCGACTTTCCTCCCATGTCCTCCTACCCGCAATTCTTCCGCGTTCGCCAGCATTTCGAGGCCCCGCGCGTCGAGGACGTGCCGGGCGAAGTGGAGCTGCAGCTCGCCTCGTTGCGACTGAGTCAGCGGATTAAGCCGGGGCAATCGGTCGCCATCACGGCCGGCAGCCGCGGCATCGCGAACATCAAGGAGATCATTCGCGGCGTTGTCCAGCACATGCAACAACTCGGCGCGCAGCCGTTTATCGTGCCAGCGATGGGCAGCCACGGCGGCGGCACGCCGGAGGGTCAAACGCAGATTCTGCACGACTATGGCATCACGGAGCCCTACTGCGGCTGCCCCATCAAGGCCAGCATGGAGACGGTGATTGTCTGCCAAACCGCGGAGGGTTTTCCGGTCCATTTCGATCGTCACGCGTCGGAGGCCGACCACGTCTTCGTCGTCGGACGCGTCAAGCCGCACACCGATTTCGTCGGCGATATCGAATCCGGCCTGATGAAGATGATGCTGATCGGACTCGGCAAGCACGAAGGGGCCAAGGTCTACCACCGCGCGATTCAGGACTACAGCTTCGGTCAGATTCTGCGCAGCGTCGCTGGGCAAGTTCTGCAAAAGTGCCGCATCGTCGGCGCGCTGGCCACGCTCGAAAACGGCTACGACCAAACCGCCAAGCTCGCCGCCGTCTCACCGGAAGAGTTGGAAGCCCGGGAGAAGGAGCTGTTGTTGCAGGCCCGCCAGTGGATGCCGCGGTTGCCGTTCAAGAAAGTCGATATCTTGCTCGTCGATGAACTCGGCAAGAACATCAGCGGCGCCGGCATGGACACCAACGTCGTCGGCCGCAAAAAGAACTTTCACGGCCCCTCGCCGGACGAATTCCCGCAGGTCAAACGAATCGTCGTCCGCGGGCTGACCGAAGCCACGCACGGCAACGCCTCGGGCATCGGCATGGCGTCTTTCGTGACCACGCGCACGCTCCGCGCCACGGACATGGTGAAGACCCGCATTAACTGCCTCACCAGCGGCCACACCTCGGCCGCGATGCTGCCCATCGACTTCGAAACCGACCGCGAAATCCTCGACGCGGCACTGCCAACGATCGGCCTCACCGACCCGCCCCACGCGAAGATCCTCTGGATCACCAACACCCTGGAAATCGCGGAAGTCGAGTGCTCCGCGTTCTACCTGCCGGAAGCGAAAGAACGCCCCGACCTGGAAATCCTCACGCCGCTCCGCTCACTCGCGTTCGACAGCGACGGCAACCTCTCCAGTTGCCACGCCTTGGGCACGGCGAAGTAACTCGGGAGGTTCACCACAGAGGGCACGGAGAACACGGAGGTTTTGCCCGCGAAACACACGAAATGACGCGAAAAGTTAGAGATCGAGAGCTTAGAAAACACTCACGAACAGCCTTCCTGTTTTTCGCGTTATTTCGCGTGTTTCGCGGGCAACACCTCCCCTCCGCGTCTCAGCGCCTCCGCGGTTTAAAGGCGTTCACCAGCGCAGTTCCGCACCGGCCGTGAGCGAGTGGATGTAGATCGTGCTGTCGGCGTCGACGTTGGTGCCGCTCGTGGGCGTGTCGGTGAAGTCGAGATTGTTCACTGCGTCGGCGGCGTTCATGATGCCTAGCATCAGGTAACCGGCGCGGAGCGAGAGGTCGCCGAATTTCATCGTGCCGTTGACGCCCCACTCGCCCGTGAAGGCGGCGCTGGTATCGCTGACTTCAAAGTTGCGCAAGACGAACGTGTTATTGAAGTCGCCGAGGAAATTGCTCTGGTTGACATTGTTGCCGTACATGCCGAGCTTACCGACCGTTTCCCAGCCGAAGATCGGATTCTGCCGCTTGTACATCGCACCCAGTTGCCCGCCGAACATGGCGTTACTGGTCGTCACGTTGTAATTGCTGCGGCCGCTATCGGAATCGGTCGAGATCAGTCGGAACTCTTCTTCCAGGTCGATCGAGCGCATGCCGGCCAGGAACGAAATCGTCGGCGTGTACGACCAGAGGACGTTCGCTTCGAAGTTGTGTAACTGCGTGTTGAGCGTGAAGTCCATCTGGTCGGCGTCTTGAAAATCAAGCGTGGCCGGGCCGATGTCGGGCGGCAGGCTCAGGTTGTTGTCGCCGAACACGGATTCCGTCGCGTCCCAGTCACGCACGCCAAAGTAGCTGAACTCCACCGCGGTGCGCGGATGGAAACGCACGCCCAATAACAATCGCGGGCCGGCCGGAAACCCGAGGCCGACGTCGTTCGTGTTGAACACTTCAACGCCGGTCGCGTCGTCAATTACCAGCGTCCTGGCGTTGCCCGGCACGCGGCCGAACATCATGAACTCAAGTTGATAATAGAGCTGAGGCCGCAGCGGACAGCATTCCGGCGGCGGAGGCTGAAATCCCTGCGGCGGTTGGCGTTTGCCGGGCGCTTCCCACGGCGAGACGACCACTTCGGCGGGATCCGGATATGGCTGCGCAGCGGCCTGCCGGACGACGCCGGCGCAAACCAGCATCACCATTCCTAGCGTGAGTATTCCGCCGAGCCGCCGCATCTTGCCTCGTTATCCGGCCTGCGTTCAACGCAGCCTTCCCAGCCTGCCGTCGCGCAGCTTCAGCGGCGCACCCCAGCACGGCTCCTTCGGCAAAATCGGCAAAACACGCGCATTCGCTTCAATCGGAATCGGCCGGGCTTCGGATTGGAACCGCGAAATGCGCGAAAGAGACGCGAAAAGCGGGGGCACACTTTGGTGAAACCGCCAAACTGCAATGGCGCGAATCCAACTTCATGGCGTTGACTGAAAAGAATGCAACATTGTCCGATTTTCTTTCGCGCCTTTTCGCGTGTTTCGCGGTTGCGAATCCGTTAGGCGATCAACTCCGTCATCGGGCCGGTCGAGTCCGCGAAGTGCTTCGTCGGAACGTCGACGGCTTGCAGCATCGTGAGCAGCAGATTCGCCATCGGATTGTCCTTCTTGGCGGCAATGTGCTGGCCTGGCGATAGTTTCCCGCCGGCCTTCCCGCCTAGCAGCAGCGGCAGATCGTGTGGGTTGTGCGAATTGCCGTCGCGCAGTCCGGAGCCGAACAGAATCGCGCTGTTGTCCAGCACGTTGCTGTCCCCCTCGGGAAGCGAGCGCAGCTTGTTGAGCAAGTAGACGTATTGCTCGACGTGCCACTTGGTGATTCGCTCATACTGATCGAGCAGCTTTTCTTCATTGCGGTGATGCGACATCTCGTGATGGCTGCCTTCGACCCCTTCGATGAACGAGAAGTTAATATCGCTCACCGAGTTGCCAAACATGAACGTCGCCACGCGCGTCACGTCGGCCTCGAAGGCCAGCGCGATCATGTCGAGCATCAACCGCGTGCGTTCGGCGTGTTCCTTCGGGTCGTTGGCCGGCGCTTCGCGCAACGCCAGATCGACGCGCGGCTTCCAACTTCGCTCGGTGGGCGACTCCAAATCAGAAAGCCTCTGCTCCAGCGCGCGGACCGATTCGAGATATTGCTCCAACCGCTGCCGGTCGTGCTGCCCGAGATTCTGGCTCAACCGCTTGGCGTCTTCGTTCACGCGATCCAACAGCGGCCGATTCGAACGCCCGTCCGGTTTGCCGCCGGCGACCATCGTCATCCGGTCGAACACCAGTCGCGGATTGATTTCCTTCGCCAGCGGTTGCGTCGGTTGCCGCCAGGCGATGTGCGCGCCGTAGACACGAGTGTAACCCACCGCGGCGTCGATGCCCGAGCGGACCGCTTCCGTCCCCAATTCGAGCGACGGCAACGGCGTGAATTTTCCGAGCGTCCGGGCGGCGAGTTGATCGGCGGAAATGCCGCCGCTGTTCAAGTCGACGCCCGTGGTCTTGGTGATCGTCGTGCCGGTCAGCCAGGCGGCGTCTTTCACGTAGTGGCCGTCGCCGGTATTCGTGGCCTGATGCCACAGGCCGGACACCACCGACACGTCGGCCTTGCGGTCCCCGAGCGGCGTCAGTTGCGGCGTCATTTCCCACTCGCGGCCGGTTTGCGCCGGCGTCCAGCGGTCCTGCCGGCAACCGTTGGGGTAAAAGAGCGCTGCCATGCGAATCGGTCGGTCCGCGCTCGCTGCGCCGTTTTCCTGGGCGAACGCCGATTGCATCCCTTCGAGCCAAGGGAGCGCCAACATCGCGCCTGCGCCGCGCAACACCGTGCGGCGTGTCAATCGTGGCTTGCTCATTCGCTCACCCTCTTATTGCGAAACGGTTCGCTCAACACGATGCCCAGCACCAACTCCTGCGATTTGTACTCGCTGGCCGGGAGCCGTTCGACGATGTTTTCCGCCGTACATAGGTCGTTCGGTTGCAGCCCGCGCGCCAGGGCATAGCCTAACATTTTCTCGGTCAGATGCCGCGTGAATTGTTCTTTGTTGTCGAGCAAAAACGTCTTGAGGCCGTTGACACCCTCGATCTTCGTACCGTCGGCCATCACCGCGACGGCGTCAATCTCGCCGCCATCGTCGCGGTCGCGCCAACGCCCCAACTCGTCGAAGTTTTCCAAGGCAAAGCCAATCGGATCAATCCGATCATGGCAGGAAGCACAGGTTGCGTCGGCGCGATGCTGCTCCAACCTCTCGCGCAACGTCTTGGCCGCAGCCACTTCCTGCGATTCATCCAACTTCGGTACGTCCGGCGGCGGGGGCGGCAACTCGATGCCCAGGAACTTGTCTAGAATCCACGCGCCGCGCAGCACGGGACTGCTGCGCCGCGCGTAAGCGCTCACGGCCATCGTCGCCCCGGAACCGAGAATCCCGCAGCGATAGCGATACTTATCTGGCAATTCGACGCGTACCAGATGCTGCGCAAACCGTCGGGCTTCGATATCCTTGCGATCGATCTTGTAAACCCGCAGCAGTTCTTCGTTGAGGAACGTCCAATTGCAGTCGATCAAGTCCAGCAACGAGCCGTTTTGCTGCAACATCGATTCGACGAAGTACACCGGCTGATTTCGCATCGCCGACATGTGGTGATCTTGCACCCACTTATGCACTTCGGCGTCAGCGACCTTGGAGTTCCCCCAATCAGCGGTCCCGAGCCATTGGCCGACGAATTGCACCATCGAGTCGTTGAGATGCGTTCCCTTCTCGGTCAGCATCCTCACCGTCTGGCGCTTCAATTCTTCCGGATTGCTCAATTTGCCGGCGTCCGCCGCCGCGCGCAGTTCATCGTCGGGCATCGTCGCCCAGAGGAAGTAGCTCAGCCGCGTCGCCAACTCATAGTCGTTGAGCGGCTGCGAGACGTTCAATTTCGCCGGAGCCGGCTCGCTCAAGAACAAGAACTGTGGCGACACCAGCACGCCGCGCATGGCATAAAAAAGCGCCGGCTCGAAATCGAGGCCGTCCGCGCGTGCGTCGGCATACAGCGCGAAGTATGCGTCGAGTTCCTCGCTCGCCACGGGGCGACGAAACGCGCGATCCGCGAATCGCTTCAGGTTGGCTCGCGCCGCGTCGACTTCGGTCAATGATTCAGAGGGGCGATCCGGGAACAAGCGATCGCGGGCCCGCGAATCACGCGCCGCGTAGTTGAGCGCCTCGGTCGCGGCTTCGACATATTTCTCCGCGTGGATTGGCGAGATGATCAGCGTTTCGGCGGCATTGTTGAAACCCTCGCCGCCCGCCACGTCCTGGGGCAATCCACGGCCCGCGTTGAAATGTGTGCCGAGCAGATCGCGCATCGTGTTCGCATACTCATGCGCCGCCAGACGACGAAACATCGGCGGCCCGGCGATCTCGCCCTGCTTTTGAATCGCTTCGCGCATCGCCACCCGGAGCCATTCCAGCAACCGGAGCCGCAGTTCGATTTCGATCGGTTCGGCGTCGCTGGGAGGCATCGAGTGATCCGCCAACCGCTGCCGCACGCGGAGCCACGTCGCGTGATCAAGGTGCAAGGAGTCCTCGCTTGCCACCTTCGCCAGCGAGAACCCGCCGTCGCCGTCCGCCTCGCTATGGCAAGCGGCGCAGCCCTGCTCAAGGGCCAGGATCGCGGCGGGGAAGTCCATGACGGCTGGTGGAGCGGGCGTATTCGTTTCCGCGACAACGTTCCCCGTGAGAACCAAGAACAGGGCGGCCACAGAGATAATTACACTAGCCCGACGCGCAAGCGAGGGGGAGAAGTCGACGGTACTGAGTACGCCGTGAAATTTTAGCGCGAAGTCCTCGCCCCCTCGCTTGCGCGTCGGGCTAGTGGGGCTGCCGCCACGAAACCGCATTCGGGTCAAGCCAGCGTTCATCGCGATGGTCTCCCGGTTCGCGGCGGTGTGGGATCAAGCGCCTCTCCCAGGTTGGGCACAGCGCCGGAGAGGCAGGCGGGGGCATCCGTGCATTTTAACCGCACACGCATCCCGCAAGCAATTGCGCCGCCGGTCCATTTGCCGGCACGCTACAATGCAGTTTGGCGGTTTAACTTCAGCCTCCCACTGCTTTCCCTTTCGCATGCCAGAGACTCGTTCCCATTGTTTTCCGGCCGATCAGATCGCGCCCGGCGTCAGTGATGAATTACTGCGCGACACGCAGACCTCCGCGGCCGGGCCGACAGGCTCGCTACCGCTCGATGCCGAGATGTTGGAGACCTGGTCCAGCGGCGACCTGTTCGGGCTCTCGCAGAACGCGGGCATGGGCTGGCGCCCGCAGGATTTGCTAGGCCCGCAGTTTTTGCTGCTGAGCACGCAGGGTGGTGTCCGCGCGCCGGACGGTTCGCCCGTGGCGCTGGGGTATCACACCGGACACTGGGAGGTGGGCCTGCTCGTCGAAGAGGCCGCGCGGGTCATCAAGGCGGCTGGCGGCGTGCCGTTCGCGGCGATGTGTTCCGATCCTTGTGACGGCCGCTCGCAAGGCACGACCGGCATGTTCGACAGCCTGGCATATCGCAACGATGCGGCCATCGTCCTGCGCCGCTTGATTCGCTCGCTCCCGACGCGGCGCGGCGTCCTCGGCGTGGCCACGTGCGACAAAGGCATGCCGGCCATGATGATGGCGCTCGCCGGCGTGCCCGAATTGCCGTCGGTCTTGGTTCCAGGCGGCGTGACGTTGCCGCCGAGCGATGGCGAGGACGCCGGCAAGATTCAAACGATCGGCGCACGCTTCGCGCACGGCAAGATTTCACTCGAGGAAGCGGCCTCGCTCGGCTGCCGGGCTTGCGCGTCGCCCGGTGGAGGTTGCCAGTTTCTGGGCACGGCCGCCACGGCCCAAGTCATCGGCGAAGCGCTCGGCCTGTCGCTCGCGCATTCGGCGCTCGCCCCGTCCGGGCAACCGCTCTGGCGCGACATGGCCCGGCGCAGCGCGCGGGCGCTATGGAATCTCGCGCAACGCGGCTTGAAGACGAAAGACGTGCTCACCAGCGCGTCGATTCGCAACGCCATGGTCGTGCATGCGGCCTTCGGCGGCTCGACAAATTTGTTATTGCACATCCCCGCGATCGCGCACGCCGCGGGGCTGCCCCGTCCCACCGTGCATGACTGGGAAGACGTGAATCGCCGCACGCCGCGATTGGTCGACGCATTGCCGAACGGCCCCGTCGGGCATCCCACGGTGCAGGTGTTCCTGGCCGGCGGCGTGCCGGAGGTGATGCTCCACCTGCGCGGACTTGGTTTGCTGGATCTAGATTGCCTCACCGTCGCCGGGGAGACCTGGCGCGACGTGCTCAACACTTGGGAAGAATCCGATCGACGTCGCCAATTGCGCGCATTGCTACAAGAGCGCGAGGGGATCGAGGCGGACAATGTGATCATGTCGCCAGACAAGGCGCGCGCGCGCGGGCTGACCAGTACGGTTTGCTTTCCGCGTGGGAATCTCGCACCGGAGGGCGCGGTCATCAAGAGCACGGCGATTGATCCACAAGTGGTCGACGCCGACGGCGTATACCGCAAGACCGGCCGCGCGCGGGTGTTCACGCGCGAATCAGACGCCGTGGCCGCCATCAAAGGGCGCGGCGCCGCGCCGATTCAGTCCGGAGACGTCCTGGTGCTAATCTGCCGCGGCCCCAGCGGCGCCGGCATGGAGGAAACCTATCAGATCACGTCTGCGCTCAAGCATCTGGCCTGGGGGCGCGATGTCGCGGTGTTGACCGACGCCCGCTTCTCCGGCGTCAGCACCGGCGCATGCATCGGACACGTCGGTCCCGAGGCGTTGGCTGGCGGGCCGATCGGCAAGGTGCTCGACGGCGATCGCATTCGCATCGTGATCGACCGCATCAATCTCGCCGGCAGCGTGGACTGGATCGGCGACGCGGAGCAAGAGTATCCACTCGACGAGGCCACGGCACGGCTGGCGGCGCGGCCCCTGCGCACCGACCTGCGTCCCGACGCACAGTTGCCGGACGACACGCGCCTTTGGGCAGCGCTCCAACAACTCGGTGGCGGCACCTGGGGCGGCTGCGTCTACGATGTGGAAAGCATTCTCGCGGCCCTCAGCGCACGCCACAACGCCCATGCCGGTTGATCCGTCGACGATTGTTGTTCCGCCCGAGCGCGTGCGCCTCATGCGTGATTTGCCGCCGCGCGTCGAACGGCGCTATGTCCTGTACTGGATGATCGCCGCGCGGCGCCTGCAAGGGAACTTCGCCTTGGACCGCGCCGTGCAGTGGGCGTGCGATCTGAAGAAGCCGCTCGTAATCTTCGAGCCGTTGCGCGCCGGCTACCCGTGGGCAAGCGATCGGTTACACAAATTCGTGCTGGAAGGCATGGCCGAAAACCGCCGCCGCGCTGCCGGAGCCCAGGTGGTTTACTATCCCTACGTCGAACCACGCCATGGCGATGGGCGCGGCTTGTTGGAAGCGTTTGCCCAAGATGCGGCGGTCGTCGTAACGGATGATTACCCGGCGTTTTTTCTGCCAAGAATGGTAGCCGCAGCAGCGGAGCGGATCGATGTGAGGATGGAAGCGGTCGACGGAAATGGCCTATTCCCGATGCGCTCCGCGAGCCAGGTTTTCTCGACTGCGTATGCCTTCCGCCGGCATTTGCAGCGTGAGTTACCGCGCTACCTCGGCGACGTGCCGTCGCTGGCCCCTCTAACAGAGCGGCCGCTTCCGCCCGCAATGCGGTTGCCGTCCGAGATCACGCAGCCTTGGCCGGCGGCCACGGACGCGCTACTCTCGGCATCAAGAGAAGTCCTGGCGGCGTTACCCATCGACCATTCCGTCGGACCGGCGGCGTTTACCGGCGGCGGCGCGGCGGCCGAACATGCGCTGGAACGCTTTCTCAACCAGCGTCTCCCTCGCTACGCCGATGCCCGCAACGTGCCGGACGATGACGTTGCCAGCGGGCTGTCGCCGTATTTGCATTTCGGACATCTCGGCGCGCATCAAGTGTTCGGTGCGGTCACAGCTAGTGAAAACTGGGATCGCTCGCGCCTCGCCGCGAAGGGCAACGGCTCGCGCGAAGGCTGGTGGGGCATGAGCCCCGCGGCCGAAGGTTTTCTCGACGAGCTGATCACGTGGCGCGAAGTTGGCTTCAACTTCTGCACGCATCGCGAGGACTACGATCAATACGAGTCGCTGCCGGAATGGGCGAAAGCGTCACTCGCCAAGCATGCTGGCGATTCGCGGACGTTCATTTATTCGCTCGAAGTATTCGAGCAAGCGCGCACGCACGACGAATTGTGGAACGCGGCGCAGCGGCAGCTCGTTCGCGAAGGGAGGATGCACAACTATCTGAGGATGCTCTGGGGCAAGAAGATCCTCGAATGGTCCGATTCGCCGCAATCCGCCCTGGCGACGATGATCGAACTCAACAACAAATACGCCGTCGACGGCCGCGACCCGAACTCGTACACCGGCATCTTTTGGGTGCTAGGGCGTTACGATCGCCCTTGGGCGCCGGAGCGGCCAATCTTTGGCGTGATCCGGTATATGTCGTCCGACAACACCCGCCGCAAAGTCAGCGTGAAGGAATACCTCCGACGTTACGCCGCCCATCAAGAACGCCAGTCGCAGCTCTTCGCGGACGATTAGCGTTCGGTCAAACGCAAGCTGACAGGCGATAGTCGCCGTCTCAGTCTCCTTTCGCTCCGCGAAAGGAGACTGTGGCGAAGCTCAATTTACGCCTTCGAATGCTTCCGCTTCGCGATTTCATCACGGAGCCGGGCCGCCAGTTCGTATTGCTCGCTGGCCACTGCCGCGGCGAGCTGTTCGTCCAGGCTTGGTTCCAGCGAGAAATGCTGGCGGAGCGATTCGCGAAGCTCCATCAGACGCTCGACGAGCTCATCTTCTTCGAACGGCTCGTCGTGGTCGAACTGTGTGTAGGCGTCTTTCATTTTGAGCAGACCGGCGTTGATCTCCTCGATCGCCCGGTCCGGGCCGTGTTCTTCGAGCGCCTGGAGCGCCGCCGCCTGCGTCCGTTGGAATAGGACGAACGGGCGGTACTGCTCGTGGGCTTCGGTCCACTCGTCGTTGGGGGAATGGTCGCGGGAGAAATCCATGAAGGCCAACGTGTGGTCGGCGTCCGTCACCGCGTGGCCGAATTCTCGGAGCGCCAGCCAGCAAAGGCGGCGCTGGTAGAACTGGACGAATTCCCGATCGGCCTCGGCGCATTGCTCATCGCTGAGGACGAAGTCGTCGCCGACGTTAATTGCGAGCCCCACCAAGAAGTCGTAGTAGGTCTCCGCGCCGCCGGGGCGCTCGCCGTCGGGACGCCCGGCGACTTCAAGCTGGATGATGCCCATCTCGATCCGCATTTGGAGGACATCGCGGCCATCAGAGCCGCGGACGATGCGCGCAGCGACTTCGCCTGGCTCAAACGTCCAGTTCTTCAGGATGGAATCGATATCTTGCTTACGAGCCATCTTTTTTGTTGCCTGCCTCGACTCTCGGCGAACTGAATTCACTCCGTTCGCGACGCGTATGAGAAGTATACCATTTCGGGCGGTCAGAGGACACACAGAACCCGGCCAATGGGGTGTCCGACCGCCCCCAACGCCTGTGGTTTCAAGCGCCGCCACTGCCCTGGGCGGCACGATTGTCGCCCGTACATTTTACGCAGGCAGTACTTGCGGAGCGACGCGGGCAACTGTTTTTCGCGTCAGGACCGTTTCGGAAAGCGCCACGCCACGCATCGGCCGATGAAAATGGTCGAGGGCGGCAAGAGGCCGCCACAGCAGTATTTACCGCCAACAGGGAGTGACGTTGTGACCCGCCGAAACATCCTCGAGCTGCTCTTGTGTCTCAGTGCGGCGTTCGCAGCGCCCCAGTTCGCGTCCGCCGAAAACTGCGCCTGCTCGCACTGCGGCTGCACCACGCATTGCCGCGCCGTCTGCCGCTGCGTGCCGAGCACGGAAGAGAAAAAGGAAACCTGCTTCGAGTGCAAGTGCGAGGACTTCTGCGTCCCCGGCCCCAGCATCTGGTGCGGGCGGAAGTGCGAAGCCATGCCGCTGCCCGAGAACGAGTGCGGCTGCCCTCAGAACTGCTGCGTTTCCTGGAACGTCTGGAAGCCGCGTTGCGCGCAAGTTCGCACCAAGCGCGTGCTGGTCGTCCATGAAGTGAAGAAGGAAGTGCCGTCCCACAAATGGGAAGTGGAATACCTCTGCGACGAATGCCGGCAGTGCTGTGCCGACGCCGTGCCGGCCACCACCAATGCCGCCGGAGAAATCGTCCCCGTCTCGGCCGAGTTTCCGATCGACGAAGCGTCTGCCGACACAGAAGCTCCGGCCGCGGAACCGAAGGGTAACTGGCTCACACGGCTGTTTGCAAAATAGGCGCTCGCGCAACGTCGCTGAAGGATGCTTCCCTGATGCCGCCGCCTCCATGGCGTAGAATGCCGAGGTGGAACTAGCGAGCAGTCTCTAGGACTCGGCGAGCAATGGCGATCCGAATCGGCAACGGCGCGGGCTTTTGGGGGGACGATTTGTCCGCCCCAAGCCGTATGGTCGAACGCGCCGAGCTCGACTACCTGACGCTTGAGTATCTGGCCGAGCTGTCGATGTCGATTCTCGCGCGGCAGCGCGAAAAGAATCCACAGCTTGGCTATGCCGGCGATTTTCTCGACGTCCTCGCTTCGTTGATTCCATCGCTCAGCCAACAACCGGGCTTAAAGCTCATCACCAACGCCGGTGGCATCAATCCGCGCGGCTGCGTCACTCAGGCGGCGCGCATGCTCCGTGACGCAGGTCTCGGCGATTGTCGCATCGCGGCCGTCGACGGTGACAATTTATTGGACAGTTGGGCGGACGTGCAGAAGTCCGGTTGTGCATTTCAACATCTCGATACCGGCGCGCCGCTGGCAGAAAAGCTCGCAGCCACGCCAGCCGCGAAGGTTGTCTCCGCGAACGCGTACCTCGGCGCCAAACCGATCGTCGAGGCCTTGGCAAAGGGCGCGCGGATTGTCGTCACGGGACGCGTGGCCGATGCTTCGCTGACCGTTGCGCCAGCTGTGCATGAGTTCGGCTGGCAATGGAACGACTGGAATCGGCTTGCCGGGGCGAGTGTCGCAGGGCATGTCATCGAATGCGGCGCGCAGGCCACGGGCGGCTATTTTTCGGGCTGGCGCGACGTGGATTTTCGCGACCTCGGTTTTCCCATCGCCGAGTTATCCGACGATGGCTCATGCGTGATCACGAAGGCGCCGGGCGGCGGAGTGGTGAATCGTCGCACGGTGGTTTCGCAACTCGTCTACGAGATCGGCGATCCCGCGCACTATCTGACACCCGATGTTGATGTGGACTTCACGACGTTGGAATTGAGCGAAATCGGCCCGGACCGCGTGCGCCTGTCCGGCGCCAGCGGACGTCCCGCGCCCGCAAGCTACAAAGTCTCGCTGGCCTATCACGACGGTTACGCCACGAGCAGCCAGTTATTGGTCTTTGGCGCGGATTGCCGTGAAAAAGCCCAGCGCTGCGTGGAGATGATCTTCGCTCGCTTGCGCTCGGAAAACTGCGACCCGGCGGAGCGGCTCGTGGAATTCCTCGGCACAGGTGAAGGCGTACCGTCCGAGCGCGCGAGCGCTGTGGCGCCGCCGGAGTTGATGCTGCGGATTTCCGTGCGCGATCCTCGGCGCGAAGTTGTGGAGCGATTCACCCGGCAATTCGCCCCGCTGATCACCGGCGGTCCGCCGGGGCTGGCCGGCTACGCCACGGCGCGCAGCGATATCCGCCCCGTCTACGCGTATTGGCCGACGTTGATTCCTCAGTCGCTGGTGCTTCCGAACGTAGAGGTTCGCTCTGCCCATGAATGGCAACAATAACCCAGGGCTCCGTACGCCACTTCCTCTGTAGCGGCAGCTATGCAAAAACTCGTTGAACTCGCCGACGTCCGCAGTGGTGACAAAGGGAACCACGCCAATATTGGCGTGGTCGCCCGGTCCGAGGAAGGCTACCGACGTTTGGCACGGGAACTAACGTGCGAACGGGTCGCGGCCTTTTTCTCAAGCCTCGGCGCGAGTCGCGTCGTGCGCTACGAATTGCCGAAGTTGTGGGCGTTCAACTTCGTGCTCTACGATGCACTGGCCGGCGGCGCGGGCGAGTCGCTGCGGATCGATACGCAAGGTAAGCTGTTGGGCGCCGCGCTTCTGGAACTCGAACTTCCGGACGCGCCAAGCTAAGCACACCCGCAGAAGATTTGAGATGGGGTGCCACTGGCGGCTTGTCCGCCAGTGCTGGAGTTGGGCGCGCCAGCGAGACCAAAACCGCACTGGCGGACAAGCCGCCAGTGGCACCCATCGCTTGTTTTGTTCTGCGTGCAAACTTAGATCGTCGATCTGGGGAGTGTCGCCATGTCCGCGCCGTTGGTTCGTGTCAAGGTCTACGATCATGCCGGAACGATCATCCTCAATCGTCCCGAGAAGCGGAACGCGCTGACCCGAGCGTTGCTCGCGGACTTGCGTCAAGCATTCGACGACCTGCATCAGGAAAAGCGCGTCCGCGCCGTGATTCTGACCGGCGCCGGCACAGCGTTCTGCGCAGGGATGGACCTCGATGAGATGCGAGAAACGAGCCGGCAGCCGCGACCGCACGAACAATGGCGCGAGGACGCGATCGCGTATCAGGACTTGGTCGAGCAGATATTGCGTTTTCCGCGACCGATTATCGCCGCCGTGAACGGCCCGGCCGTCGCTGGAGGCGCGGGACTTGTCTTGGCCTGCGACATAGTGATTGCCTCTGCCGGCGCTGCTTTCGGATTGCCGGAGCCGAAGCGCGGCAGTGTCGCCGGCATCGCGTCGCCGCTCCTCGCG
>JAWXBP010000459.1 GCA_034440135.1 Planctomycetia bacterium | reverse complement strand
GTCGGCGCGCCGACGATCGTGGCGGTCGGGACCGCGTTGGTGATCGTCAACGCCTGGTTCGCCACACCGTCCTGCATGGCGCTGTCCGTCACCGTGAGCGACAGGTTATACGTACCGTTGTCATCGGGCGTAAAAGCGAACGTGCTGCTCGTGCCGGTCGCAAAAGCCGATCCGGCGCCCTGCTTGGTCACGCTCCAGGCATAGGTATATGGTCCGCCGGAGCCGGGCGAGGTGATATTCGCCGAGACGTTAATGGCCGTCCCTTCCGGCCCGGTGTTGCCGCCTGGCAGGCCGCTGATCGAAACCACCGGCGCGAAGGTCAGTGTCCAGGGCTCGGCGCCGTTCGTGCCATCGTTGGCGGTGAAGTAGAGTGCGCCGTCGAGGTACGCCAGCGCACTCGGGTAGCTGCCGGCGCTGGGATTGATCTCCTGCACCAGCGTCACAGCGCGGGTCGTGGTGTTGATCTGCCACAACTCGTAGTTGAAACCGGAGTTGGCCCGCGAGAAGTACAGGTATCCGTTTCCGCCGACAAACTGCGTGCCCGGGTAAAGGTTGTTCCCGCGGTACTCGACCGGTCCCGAATCCGGGAAGTAGATGATGTAGTTGTACGTGTCGTAGTGGACGAACACGCCGGCGGTCTGATAGACCATCGAGATCGGATTCGAACCGCCGCTGCCCGGCGTGTAGTCGTTGACGATCCCGGTCCCCGGCGAAGTGCCGTCGCTCCGCCACAACTCGCGGCCCGCCGCGGCTGTGTTGGCTGAGAACCAAAGTTCCCCGTTGACGTCGTGCAGGTACATCGGCGTGCTGTCGGCGACGCCGGGATTGATATCCTGCACCATGACCGTGCCGCTTGACGAGCCGTCGGAGACGTACAGCTCACGGCCGAAGTAGTTGTCCGACGGGCCGACCGCCGTGAAGAACAGCTTGTCGCCGACGGCGGTCAATTCCTGCGGATTGCCGCTTTCGAAGCTCAAGTCCGCAATGTTGCGAACCAACGCGGCCCCGTTCACCGAGTCGTACCTCCACAACTCGCGCCCGATAGCGTCCGTATTGTTGGCGGAGAAGAACAGCGTGCCGTCCACGTTCGTAAGATATTCCGGCGTCGATCCGAAGCTGCCGGGACGCAAGTCCTGGACCAGTGAGGCTGTCGTGCCGTTAAACTTCCACAACTCGGTGCCGTGCGTGGCGTCGTACGCACTGAACAGGAGCTCATTGCCAACGACCGTCAAGTAGTCCGGCGACGAGGAAGCGATCGTGTCGATGTCGATCACCAACTGCGTGTTGGGTGCGGTTCCATCGGTGACCCACAGCTCGCGGCCATGCACCTGATCGTTGACAGTGAAATACAACTTGTTCTGGAACACCGTCAGCTGTTCCGGCGCGCTGCTCGGCGCGCCGGGCGCAATGTCCATCACCATCTCGGTGCCTTGGCTCGTCCCGTCCGTCTTCCACAACTCCAATCCGTGCGAGTTGTCATTCGCCACGAAGAACGTCAGATTGCCCAACTGAATGTAGTCGGCGGCGTTCGAGTTCCCGGAGTTGGGCGCCACATCGTGCAACATGGTGACCGCCAGCAGTGTCCGCTCTTCCAGCGGCTCGCAACGTAGCTGGCGTCCCAGTTTGTTCAGCGAACCGCGACGGATTGTAGACGCGCGGCGGGACTTCGAGCGAAACCACATCGGAAGGACTTCCTGCGGAGGGAACTTGGGCGGGACATACCAGCGGTGCAAAACTCTAGGTCACCGCAACGACTTTGCCTTGCGCCTCCGCTGGCCGACGCGCGGCATCCTGTCGATCGCATCACCGCGCGAATAAAATGGATCGCACCGCCTATAACGCCCGCCCACCTTGCTTTGGAACCTCCGCTATGCCCACGCGCCGTCACTTCCTTCACGCCGCCACTGGACTAGGCGCCCTGAGCTGGCTCGGCTCGGCTCGATTTTCCTGGGCATCGCCCGCCTCCTCCGACACTCTCGTCGCCGGGAAGAGCGACCAGTTGCTCATCCACACCGCGGAACCCCTCGTCCTGGAGTCTCCGCTCGCGCTGCTGGATCAACACCTGCTCACTCCGAAGGAAACGCTCTTCGTTCGCAACAACGCCAATCCCGCCGGCATGGCCACGATCGCGCCGGCGCGCGCCGGAGACTGGAAAATCGAACTCATCGGCCTGATGCGCGGCCCAGTCACGCTCGACCTCGCGGCGCTGCGTGAACTTGAAATGACCGAAGTCGAGATGGTGCTGCAGTGTTCCGGCAACGGCCGCTCGATGTTTTCGCGCATTGCCAAAACGGAAGGCACGCAATGGGGACGCGGCGGAGTTGGCAACGTGAAGTTCTCGGGCGTGCGACTCACGGCGGTGCTCAAACATCTCGGCGTTGAGCCATCGGCCATGGCGCGCTATCTCTCCGCTGAAGGATTCGATGCACCGGCAATTGGCAAGGCGGATTTCGAGCACAGCGTGCCGCTGGACGACGCGTTGGATCGCGGCCTGCTGGCACTCACGATGAATGGCGAACCCTTGCCGGCCGTTCACGGCGGGCCGGTGCGGTTTGTGTTGCCCGGCTACTACGGCACGGTGCAGATGAAGTGGCTTTCGCGGTTGCGGTTCGAGGCGGAGGAAAGCTCGAACGAGCATCACGCCGAGCGCTATCGTACGCCGCATGATCTGATCAAGCCCGGCGACAAGTACGCGTTTCGCATTGGCAATAGTTCGCCGACCTGGAAGCAGAAGATCGCTACGCTGGTGACTTCGCACGCCGATGGCGAGCAAGTGCGCACCGGCGATGCGGTCCTGCAGGGTTACGCGTGGAACGATGGTGCGGCGGCTCTCACGGCGGTGTTGTATTCCACGGATCAAGGCGCGAGCTGGCGGCGCGCGGAGTTGGAATTGGCGAAGTCGCCGTTTGCGTGGTCGAGGTGGCGCGCCAGAGTCGCGATCCAGGCGGGGCCGAATTTGATTTGGATTGCCGCGACCGACGCTCAAGGGCGCACGCAACCTCAGGACGGATCGATCTTCTGGAACCCTGGCGGCTACGAATGGAACGGCGTTGAGTGCGTGACGCTGTTTGGCGGAGTGTAAGCGACGTCCAGCTGGCCGAAGCAGGACGCTTCGAGGAACCGCAGTTCAATCAGCGCGCATAAAAAACCCCTGACTTGCCAGGAGTTACGCATTTCCGCGAACCTTGCCAAGTCAGGGGAGTGGGCGTGCGAAGATTCGAACTTCGGACCTCGTCCTTATCAGGGACGCGCTCTAACCAACTGAGCTACACGCCCGGGGCGGCCGTGCGGCCGCGGCGGGGAAACCTCGTATTTTATGAGTCTTGCCCCGACTGTCAAACCGCCTGGAGACGGAGAATGGAAGTCTACCACTTTTTTCTGGCTTGTCCGCGAAAGTCGCTGACAGGCCCAGGGAAGGCCTTCGAAAACTGCGGACGATGGTTCGATTTGGATGGCCTTCCCTGGGCTTTAAAGAAACGACGCGACGGTGACAAACAAGACGCCCGCCGCCGCCCAGGGTTCGCTTACTCACTAACGGCGGGGGTGAGAAAACGGGCTGTAGGGCTGATGCCGACCGTAGGGCCGCGCCGAAGATAGGTAGGTGCCGAGAGCGGCCGTGCGCGCCCCGGAAGGTTGGGAATCTTAGCAAAGGAATTCGACCATGAGTTTGGTTCGACGCCGTGCCTGGTTGGCTGGATCGCTGGCCGTCACCCTGCCGGCCTTGGCGGGTTCCGTGCGTGCGGATGCGCCCTCGGTCGAGGCCGCCTTGAAACTGGCGCCCGTCCAAAAAGAGGTCGAATACGACCGCCCGACGGCGGAAGAAGCCTCGAAGTGCACGATCAAGGCGGAGAACGTCTCCGGCGAAACCGGCTGGATCGTCCGCGACGCCTCGGGGCAGATGCTCCGCCGCTTCGCCGACACCAATGGCGACAACGTGGTCGATCTCTGGTGCTATTACCAAAACGGTCTCGAAGTGTACCGCGACATCGACTCGCAAAAAAACAGCTCCAAGGCGGATCAGTACCGTTGGCTGAACACGGCCGGTTGCCGCTGGGGTCTGGACGCCGACGAGAACGGCGCGATCGATTCCTGGAAGCAGATTTCGGCCGAAGAGGCGACCGCCGAGGCGGTGGCGGCGCTGGCCACCGGCGACGCCCAACGCTTCACGCGCTTGCTCGTCAGCAAGGATGAATTGGCCTCCCTCGGTCTCGGACCGGAGCGTACGAAAGAGCTCACACAGCGCCTGAACGACGCCCCGAAAACGTTCGCCGAGATGGCCAAAGCACAGAAGTCGTTGAGCGCCGCCACGAAGTGGTTGCATTTCGGCGGCTCGCGCCCGGGCGTGGTGCCCGCCGGCACCGAAGGCTCGACCAGCGATATCGCCGTTTATGAAAACGTGCTGGCGATGATCGACACCGCCGGCAAAGACGGACAGGTGCAGATCGGCACGCTCGTCCGCGTGGGCGACAACTGGCGGCTGATCGATGCGCCATCGATTCCGGCCACTGGCGAGCAACTCTCTTCGACCGGCTTCTTCTTCCAGCCGTCGCTGCCGCCGCGCAGCGAAGGAGGCGCGGAGAGCGTCGCCGGAGCGCCGAGCGACGAAGTACAGAAACTGCTCGACGAATTGCAAGGCATGGACGATGCGCTCGCCAAGGCTGCCACGCCCGAGGAGCAAGACAAGCTGAACGTGCGCCGCGTGGATCTACTGGAACAACTCGCCGCGGCCAGCACGGCGCCGGAAGATCGCGCCCAGTGGATTCGCCAATTGGCCGATACGGCCAGCGCCGCAGTGCAGGCCGGCGGATTCTCCAGCGGTGCGGAGCGTCTGCGAACGCTGCACGACAAGCTCAAAGCCGACGGCGGCGACGACGAGTTGGCCGCCTATGTCGAGTTCCGCAGCCTGATGGCGGAATACGGCGCGGCCGTGCAGCAGGAAAACGTCGATTTCCCGGCGGTGCAAACCAAGTGGTTGGAAAGCCTGGAGAAATTCGTCGAAGCGAATCCCAAGAGCGCCGACGCAGCGGAGGCGATGCTGCAACTTGGCATCGCGCAGGAATATGCCGGCCAGGAAGAGGAAGCCAAGACGTGGTATCAGCGCATTGTGACTGAGTTCGCCTCGGCGCCCAATGCGCAGAAGGCGGCCGGCGCGGTGCGCCGCCTTAACTCCGTCGGCAAGCCGATCGTGCTCCGTGCGAACGCCGTCAATATGAAGGGCACCGTCGACCTGGCGGCCGCGCCGTTCAAAGGGAAGTACGTGCTGGTGCATTATTGGGCCACCTGGGCCGAACCGTGCCGCGCCGACCTGGACGACATCGCCGACCTGATGGCCAAGTACGGCGGCAAGGGCGGATTCCAGGCGGTGGGCGTCAGCCTCGACGGCAACCAGGCCGATCTGACGGCGTTCCTGAAGGAAAACAAGCTCAGTTGGCCGCAAGTCTGGGAACCGGGCGGACTCGACAGCCGCCTCGCCAACGAGCTGGGCGTGCTGACCTTGCCGACGATGATCCTGATCGATCAAAAGGGCAACGTCATTCACCGCAACATTCATATCGCGGAGCTGGAGAAGGAACTGCGAGCGCGGCTCAAGCAGTAGACGGCAAAATGTCGAAGGTCGAATGACGAATCGGTTGTGTTGTGGCACGGTTTGTTGTGTTGTGGCACGGTCTCCCGACCGTGTCACGGTGCGAAAACGCCATGACGAGCAATGGAGACCTTCGGTCAGGCCGGTGGCATGGTCGGGAGACCTGCCACAACTTAAGACCATGCCACAACGCGAGACGATGCCAAAAAGCGGCATTCGTCATTACCTGTTGAGTTCTTCCAGCATTTCCAGATGCGCCTTCTCGGCGCCGAGGGTTTCTTCGGCGATTTCCTGGGCGTCGTGGTCATCGGCGAGGGCCGTGACGATGCGCTGGATGCGGGCGACGTCGCGGCGCTGGTACTTGATCAGTTCGCCGATCAGGAAATCGAGCGCCAGGAAGTGCGTGTCGGTGTATTCCATCGGGTAGCCGCCTGGCTCGAGCGACCCGTGGTCTAGAATCACATCCGCGATCCGCGCGGTGAAGGCGCGCTGGTCGGCCACGATGTTGGCGAGCGTCTCGGCTGCGCGCTCATCGCCGGCATGCTTCCAAGGATCCGCGGCCTCGGCCAGGTACATCGGCAACGACCGGTGAATGGTCTGAAACAGCGCATTCAGCAGCGCAACCGATCGGGCGGAGGCGGTCATGAACATGGAAGGGCTGAGTAGTAAAGGAGCACAGAAGTAAAGGAGCACAGAAGTAAAGGAGCAGAGAAGTAAAGGAGGCAGGAAGAAAACGAGGCCTAGGACAATACTCCCTGCGTCGCGGCGCTGGCCAACCGCAACAAGAGATCGGGCCAGACGCCGAGCAAAATCACCGGCAACGTCATCAAGGCGACGAAGGCGCCGTCGCGCGAGACGAGCGAAAACTCCAACGGCGGGCGATCGTCGGGTTCCGGATCGAGCGTCATCACCTTCACCACGCGCAAGTAGTAGAACAAGCTGAAGACGGTGTTGATGCCGCCTACGAAGAGCAGCGTCCACGTCAGCGGTTGCCCAGCGTCGGCCAGTGCGCTGAAGGCCACGAACTTGGCGGCGAAACCGGCCAATGGCGGCAAGCCCAGCAGGCTCAACATGACGGTGGCGAAGCAGATCACCACGCCGGGCGAGCGGCGCACGAGTCCCGCGTAGGAGGCGATCTCTTCGCTGCGCATCGCATTTCGTAGGAAGGCGATGATCGCGAACGCGCTCAGGTTCATGAACAGGTACGCGCCGACATAGAACGCGATCGACGCGGCGGCATTGCGAGCTTCGACCTGACGCGCGGGATCGCCGAGCAACAAGAGCATCGCCGCCACCGGCATCATCATGTAGCCGGCGTGGGCGATCGTGGAATAGGCGAGCAAGCGCTTAATGTTCGTCTGGCCGTAGGCGGTCAGGTTGCCGAACGTGCAGGTGATCGCGGCGATCAACGCCACGAGTCCCGCCATGAATTTCCGCGCCGGGGCCAGGCTTTCGTTGCTCACGGCCACCGTCGCCGCGGGTGTCGGCGATTCGGCCTCGGCAACCGTCGGCGTCTCATGCTGAAAGGCGACCGTTGTCACTTGTGCCACGGGTAGCGAGGCCGTCGGCGCTTCGTTCGCCGGCAGATGTCCAAAGCCAATCGCCACGCGAATCAGTAGCGCCAACGCAGCCGCCTTGGAAGCGACCGACAGGAACGCATTGACTTCTGCGCTGGCCCCCTCAAAGACATCCGGGCACCAGAAATGAAACGGCACTGCGGAAAGCTTGAAAGCCAGGCCGACCATCACCATCAGTCCGCCGAGGACGAGCACCACGTGGCGATCGCCATAAGTTGGCTCGCTCAGCACGACCGCGAGTTGATGCGCCAACGTGGGCAGGTGCGCCGTGCCCAGCACGCCAGCTACCAAGCTAATGCCGTAGAGCATCACGCCGGCCGCGCCCGCGCCATAGACGGCGTATTTAAGCGCTGCCTCGCTACTCTCGCGCCTGCCCTTGAGCATGCCGGCCAAGGCATACGACGGCACGCTGGCCATCTCGACGCCGAGGAACACGGTGAGCAAGTGATTCGACGAGGCCATCAGGCACATGCCGATTGTGGCGCCGAAGACGAGCGTGAAGAAATCGGTGCTGTCCTCGCGATCTGGAATGCCGGACAGCCAAGTGAACAGCACGAACAGCACCGCGAATGCCATCAACAACGCGCGAAAGTATACGGTGAAGGCGTCGTACTTGATCAAGCCGGTGAACAACTCCTGACTGACGATCGGCGCATCCGTGGCCAGCAGATCGCCCGGCGCAGCATAGTAGAGTGCCGCCAGCGAACCCGCCAGGGCCAGCCAAAACCCGTTGATCCAGCGCAGATTCAGCACGCGCACCAGCAGCATCACGACGATCGTGACCGTGAGCGCCAACTCCGGCTTGAAGGCCGGCAGCGACACCGTCATCGTGTCGTGGACTAACGACAGCTTGCCGCTATCCGCGAAAAAATCGTGAAACGTATTCAAGTCGCCGACTCCCCGTTAGGCCCCGAGTTACAGCTCGGGTGGCTGGGGTCGGACGTACTCGTCCGCCCCCAGGCGAGAGCAAAATGTCTGATTGGTGATCGACCCAATCCTCGTATCACTGGGGGCGAATGAGTACATTCGACCCCAGCCACACATGTTGTTAGTACGACTGTCCCGTCGGCGCCAGAGCGCTGGTGGTGATGGGCGTGGTGATCGCCGCGGTCTGCTGCTCGGACTCCCTCCGCTCCTTGTCGGGATCTTCTCGCTGGGTCCACTCCGCGAGATCGACAGCCGTTTTGGTGACGCTGGGGGACATGTATTTGAACACTGCGTTGGGATACACGCCGAAGAAAATGCAGAGGAACAGAATCGGCGCCGCGATCGCCAACTCGCGCGGCGTCATCGGATGCAAGTGATCGCCGTGCGGGCCCTTGTATTCCGGTCCCAGGTAGACGCGTTGCAGCGTCCACAGGATGTACGCGGCAGTAAGAATCACGGTGAACGCGCCAATCACGGCCAACGCCTGGCTGTAATTCCAAACCGAGAGCGTAACGAACACTTCGCCGATGAATCCGCACAGACCAGGTAGCCCCAGGCCGGCGAAGAAGATCCCGAACGCCAGCCCGCTATAGACGGGCATCTTGGCGAACAGGCCGCCGAACTCATCAAGGTTGCGGTGATGCACGCGCTCGTAAATCACGCCGACCATGAAGAACATGCCCGGCGAGGCGATGCCGTGGGCGATCATCTGGAACATCGCCCCGTTCATGCCCATTGCCCAGTACTGGGGATCGAAGCCGGTCTTGTAAGACGCGCTCCAAACGCCGAGACCGAGGACGACGTAGCCCATGTGACTGACCGAGCTATAGGCGACGAGCCGCTTGAAGTCCTTCTGCGCCAAGGCCGCGAAGGCGCCGTAGAGCATGCTAACGACGCCAAGTCCGCACACGAACCAGGCTAGTTCATAGCCTGCCTCGGGGCAGATCGGATAGCAGATGCGGATGATGCCGTAGCCGCCGAGTTTCAAGAGCACGCCGGCCAGGATCATCGAAATCGGCGTGGGCGCTTCGACGTGCGCGTCCGGCAGCCAGGTATGTACCGGCACGCTCGGCACCTTGATCACGAAGCCGGCGAACAGCAGCAGGAACGCCCACCACTCGATCGTTTTGCCGAGGATCAGGTCTTCCGGCTTGTCGCTTCTGAACTGATCGGTGAACTGGCCGAGCTGTTGGAGCGCGAGAATGTTGAAAGTATGGGCCTTGCCCGGCTGATTCTGAATTTGATTCACGGCCGCGGCGAGGTCGTCGCCGGTCAGGCTCGCGTCCACCACGTGGGCCGTTTGCAACTGCGCTGGCGTGAGGGCTTTCACATCGCTGGTGAAGTACAGCATCAACACGGCGATCAACATGAACACGCCGCCGAGCAGCGTGTAGATGAAGAACTTGATCGCGGCGTACTCGCGGCGCGGGCCGCCCCAGACGCCGATCAGGAAATACATCGGCAGCAACATGACTTCCCAGAACACGTAGAACAGGAAGAAGTTGAGTGACATGAACACGCCGATCACGCCCGTTTCCAGGATCAGAAACAGGATGCAATAGGCCTTAACGTGTTTCTCGATCGGCCAACTCGCCCACATCGAGAGGAAAAAGACGAAAGTCGTCAGCAACAAGAGCGGCATCGAGATGCCGTCCAGCCCCATCGCGTAATCGATGTTGAACGTGGGAATCCACGGATGCGCGAACGTCAATTGCATGCCGGCGTTCGATGGATCGTACCAACCCGTGCTGGGCAACACCAATCCGAGCGACGCCGCGAAGACCACGCCCGTGATCACCAGTGTGAACAGCTTGAGCGCGTCCGGCTTGTCCTTCGGCAAAAAAGCGAGCACGAGCGCGCCAATAGCCGGAAAAAAGGTCAGCAACGAAAGCAATGTCGTGGGATCGACAGGCATGAATGGAATTCCCGGGTATCTATCCGAAGTTCGTTACGCCCTGCTGGCGTAGAAGCTGATCATCACAAACAAGGCCACCGTGCCGACGACGATGAACATCACGTATTGGCGGAGCCGGCCGGTCTGCACGCCTCGCAGCGCCACGCCGGTCGAAAAGGTCCAATGCGCGATCGCGTTCGCCAGGCCGTCGATCAGGTAGCGGTCGATCACGTCATCGAAGTTCGCCACGGCTTTCGTCCAACGCGCGAGGGCGTTAATGAAGCCGTCGATCCACTTCTTATCCAGGTTCGCAATCCGCGCCGCGATAAAATGTGTCGGGCGGATGAAAATGACTTCGTACAACTCGTCGAAGTACCACTTGCCGCGGAGGAAGTTGTAGATTGGCGAGAACTGCCGTCGCACATCTTCCGGATTGAGGTAACCCCAGCCGTAGAACACCGCCGCCAGCAGGATGCCGGAGAGGGCGGTCGAGAAGGCCACGATCGTCGCCTGGCCGTGGAACTCATGCGGATCGATGACGCTGGAAAGTCCCAGCACTTGCGCGGGATCCGTTCCTGGCCAGCGGGCGGAATCCAACAGGCCTTCCAAGCTCAACCCCGTGAAGGGCATCGTCCACGCCACGCCGACGGCGAACACCGACAGCACGACCAGCGGCACGTACATCACCGGCGGCGATTCGTGCGCGTGATCGTAAATGTGATGATCGCGCGGCTTGCCGGCGAAGGTCATGAACCAGAGCCGGAACATGTAGAACGCGGTGATCGCGGCGCCGACGGCCGGCATGAACGCCAGCCACGCGTGCTTCGGCATCACCTGGCCGTACCACAGCGAGTGCATGACGATCGAATCTTTGGAGTAATAGCCGCTGAACCCGATATGCCAGCCGAAGAGCGCGATCGGCAAGCCGGCGCCGGCGATGGCCAGGCAACCGACGAGCATCGTGTAGGCGGTCCACGGCATCTTCTTCCGCAGGCCGCCCATCTTGGGCATTTCGTTCGTGTGCGTGGCGTGAATCACCGAGCCGGAGCACATGAACAACAAGCTTTTGAAGAACGCATGCGTAAACAGGTGGAACATCCCGCCGATCCAACCGCCGATGCCGAGCGAGAGCATCATGTAGCCCAACTGGCTGACGGTGCTATAGGCGAGCACGCGTTTGATGTCGGTGGCGGTGATGGCGATTGTCGCCGCGAGGAACAGTGTGATCGCACCAACGTAAGCAATGACCAACAGCGCCTCGGGCGCGAAGGCCGGATAGAAGCGGCCAACCAAATAAACGCCAGCAGCCACCATCGTCGCCGAGTGGACGAGCGCCGAGACCGGCGTGGGCCCTTCCATCGCGTCCGGCAACCAGACATGCAACGGGAACTGAGCGCTTTTGCCGACGCAACCGCAGAAGATGCCGACGCCGGCGATGACCAGCAGCCAGTAACCGTAGCCCTGCGTGCGCCAGGCTTGAATGTTCTCTGGGCTGGGCCCTACGGTCACGGTGGGATCGGCGGCCGCGGCGGCCACGACCATGCCGTCGGCGGGGGCGAGCAGATACCCGTGCTCTGGATCGCGCAAGAGGTCGAAAATTCCCTTCTCGCTCTGGGCGATCGTGCCGTCTTTGTCCAGATCGCTGCCGGCGAACGTGAACGTGCCGAGGCTTCCCCAGAGGGCCATCATGCCGATCAGCATGCCGAAGTCGCCGACGCGGTTGACGATAAAGGCCTTGTTCGCCGCGTTCGACGCGCTCTTCCGCTCGATGTAGAAGCCGATCAGGAAGTACGAGCAAACGCCCACCAACTCCCAGAACACGAACACCATCAGCACATTGCCGGCGATCACCAACCCCAGCATGCTGAAGCAAAACAGCGACAGGTACTGAAAAAACCGGTAATAGCGCCCGGGCCGATGCAGATGATGCCCGTCGTGCAGATGCACTTCGTGGTCGGTGATATCGTGCAATTCATCGTGCATGTAGCCCATGGCATAGAAATGGATGCACGAGGCGATCAACGTCACCATGCAGAACATGCAGATGGTGAGCGCGTCGATGTGGTAGCTGATCGACGCCTTCAAGTTGCCGAATTCGGCCAGGCGATACCACTCGCCGGCGTGAAAGTTCGGCTTTACGGCGTGACCAGCTTCGTCGGCGTGAGGTGCTTCGGCCGGGGCCGCTTCCTGGGAACTCGCCAGCGTGAACGCGCTGTCTGCGGGTTCAAGCTGCGCGTGATGCTCGCCGCCATGATGTTCGAGCGTCGGCACGCCGTAAGCGTTGAGCCAGAGCCCGAAGGCCGTCATCGAGAGGACGAACGCGCCGACGATCGCCCCGGTCGCCAAGTAGCCCGCCAACACGCCCGCTTTGCCGAGCCGCTTGCCGCCGAACACGATGATCGTGAACGACACCAACGGCAACAGCCAGGCTGCCCGGAGCAACTGCCACAAATTATCGCCGAGTGCATCCATCGTCGCTTCGAGCCGATTCCTAGTCGTGATCTAACCGCGCAGGTCGTCCGCGCGGTCGACGTCGACCGTGGAGTGGTTGTTGTAGAAGTTGAGCGTGATCGCCAAGGCCACCGCGGCTTCCGCGGCGGCCAGTACGATGACGAACAACGCAATCAAATGTCCGTCCATGCCAAGCGCCAGCGCCGTGTCGCGGCGCAGATATTCGCTGCTGAGCGCCACGAAGTTCAGGTTCGCCCCGTTCAGCACCAGTTCAATGCCCATCAACACGCCGAGCGCATTCCGCTTCGTCGCCATGCAAACGGCGCCGGAAACGAACAGCACGGCGCCGATGGCCATGAAATGGGCGACGCCGACAGGCTGAGTGAGCAGGTCCATATCCGCAGTTTCAATTCGCTGGAACTTACGCCTCGCGGCGCTTTTTCGTTCTGGCCAGGTACGCGGCGCCGACCAGCACCACCAACAGATGAACGGAAACAATTTCGAACGGCAGCAAGTAACCGGCCATGCCGGGCGCGAGCGCCGATTTCGCTGGATCCAGCTTGTCAGTCCGGACGCCCAGCAAGCCGAGCCCAATGGGGGCCGAAGTGGGCGATTGCGCCGGTAACATGACAGCGTGTTCCGCTTCGCCTTCGACATGTGCCACGGCGGCCGGCCCCTGCCAATCCTCAACGCTAAAGGCCGTCTTGACCAACAGGCCCAGCAGCGCGCCACCCAGGATTGTGGCCAACACCCATTCGCCGCCGCCGGTTTTCATCGAGATGAACGGGCCTTGCGCGGTGAGCATCACGCCGAAGATCAGCAGCACCAAGGTGCCGCCGACATAGATCATCAATTGCATCGCCCCGACGAAATCGGCCCCGGCCAGAAAAAACAGGCCGGCCGTCGCGCCGAGGGAAAGAATCAGGTAAAAGGCCATCCGCACGATATTGCTGGTGACCACGACCGCCACGGCGAACACCGCGGTTAGCGCGCCGAACAGCAGGAAGAAGAACGAATGCCAGTTGATCGGTTCCATGGCTATCGCTCCTCGCTTGGCTGAGACAACGAAGCCACGGCCGGAGGCGCGGGCGATTCTACTTCCGGGGCAGCAACCGCCGCTTGGAACGGCCGCGGCGCGATGTCGTTAATGAACGGAATGCCCGAGAGCGTCCAGAGCGTGGCCAACAAGAAGCAAGCCGCCGCCAATGGCGTGCAGTATTTCAGGCAAGTGGTCATGACTTGGTCGATGCGCAACCGCGGCAGCGTCCAGCGGACCCAGATCATCACAGTCACGCCGATGATCGACTTGAACATGAAGTTCAAGCAGCCCAACAGGTTGCCGGCAAATCCCCAGATCGAAAAATCGGTCGCGCCAGGAGCGTAATGCAGTCCGAGCCAATCGGCGATCGGGATCGGGCCGTTCCAGCCGCCGAAAAACAGGATCGACGCTAAGCCGGCGACAATGAACATGGAGCCATATTCGGCCATGTAGAAAATCAGCCAGCGGAAACCGGAGTATTCCGTGTGGAAACCGGCCACCAATTCGCTTTCGGCCTCGGCCAGGTCGAATGGAGCGCGGTTCACGCTCGCCGTGCCGCAGGTGAAGTAGACCCAGAAGATGATGAACGTGAACGGATCGTGGAACAGATACCAGTTGGTGAACAAACCGGCCTGTTTGTTGGCGATCGTCACCATGTCCATCGAGCCGGCGATTAACACTGGCACCACGACGCACATGCCCATCGGGACTTCGTAGCTCACGACTTGCGCCGCTTCGCGCATCGCCCCGAACAGCGACCACTTCGACGCCGAGGCGTAGCCGGCCAGAATCACGCCGAAGACTTCGATCCCCAGCACCGCCAGAATGAAGAACACGCCGGCGTCCATCCGCTGCACGACCCAACCGTCCGAAAAAGGCAGCGCGATCAGTGCCGCAAACGACGCGCAGAAGCTCACATAGGGCGCCACTCGGAACAGCATTCCATCGGCCGCTCCGGGCCGTAAATCTTCCTTATTCAGCAGCTTGATGCCATCTGCTAAAAGCTGTAGCCAACCGAACTTACCGCCGCAGCGGGTCGGGCCCAGGCGGTCCTGAATCCGGGCGGAAACCTTGCGTTCCACCCAGACGAAAAACATCGCCCCGACGAGCGGGACGTGAATCAGGATCACGCACTGAATCAGCCCCGCGACCAGGTAGCCCAGCCACCCAGGTAAGCCGCAGGTCTGGATGAAAAACTCGGCCACGAGAGCGTCGCTCGGGAAATGGATTGCCAGGCGTTTTGGAAGATCGTGAAATATGGCACAAGGAGGTAAGTAAGTTCAAGCCCCCGCGCCGGCTACGGCCCGAAGTATATCGAGCGTGGATTCTTGGCGTTAGTATGGATTGAATACGCCGGTTCCAGGGAGATCATGCACGGATATGAAAAAAGCCGCGCGGGGACAGCAAAACTTGTCGGCCGACCAGGGCGAAACACTGCTCGACGTCTTGAAGGCGCGTTTTGAAGAGAATCTGGATCGCCACCGTGGCCTTGCCTGGGTGAAGATCCAAGCCAAGATCGAGGCGCATCCCGAAAAACTGAGGTCACTCCAGGAAATGGAAAGTACCGGCGGCGAGCCGGATGTCGTTGGGCATGACAAGACGTCAGGCGAGTTCGTGTTTTTCGATTGCTCAGCGGAAAGTCCCGCGGGCCGCAGAAGCGTTTGCTACGACGCCGATGCGCTGGAATCTCGCAAGGAACACAAACCGAAAGATAGCGCCCTGGGCATGGCCGCCACGATGGGCGTTGAGATCCTGTCGGAAGCGCAATATCGCGAGCTGCAACAGCTCGGACCGTTCGATACGAAGACGTCGAGCTGGGTGAAAACGCCGGACGTGATCCGCAAACTCGGCGGCGCCATCTTCTGCGACCGCCGCTACGACCAGGTGTTCACCTACCACAACGGCGCGGAATCGTACTACGCCGCTCGCGGGTTCCGCGGCTGCTTGAGGGTTTGAGTGCTCGCGCCGATGGATCGAACTACACTAGCCCGACGCGCAAGCGAGGGGGAGTAGACGTCGAACCCCGAACAGCGTTTACTCCCCCTCGCTTGCGCGTCGGGCTAGGCCTTGTCTCAAAACTGGGGTTTCCGTGCAATGCGTAACCGGCGACGATGTCGCTGAGTTTCGTTT
>JAWXBP010000458.1 GCA_034440135.1 Planctomycetia bacterium | reverse complement strand
CGCTGAATGACTTTGTCTTGGCCGACGACTTCTTGCCAAGTGCGCGGGCGATACTGTTCGTGGAGTTGCATGAACGATGCTCCTGTGAAGAGAACGAGAAGCCGAGCGAGTGATTGCAATATACGCGCGAATGCATCATTGTCAATCGACATGTCGCCTTTGACAGTTTATTTTCGATCATCTACCTTACGCGTATGACTACTCTCTCTGATGCATTGCGTGACGCGATTCGCGAATCTGGAATGACGCAAGACGCGATTGCGCGCGAAGTCGACATCTCCGCAGGTATCATCTCGCGCTTTATGCGAGCCGAGCGGTCGATGACTCTCGATACTGCCGAGAAGCTGTGCGCTTACTTCAAGCTGGAACTTCACGGAGTCGTGAAGCGTGGGCGGAAGTAGTTCATCGGCCCTGCTGTGCATGCGTTGAGTGGTTGCTTGACTGCTGTTTGCGTGCTATTTGAGCCTTGTTTCGTAGGCTTTAGCGGTGCTCGTTTACTGCGACCTGAGAAAAGAGCGCGCGAAGGAGTGCGTGATGCGCTGAGGCACCCCGGGGTAGGCCCCCCATTCGCCCTTCAGTCAATCGTATATACCGCTCCGAAATTTTTTGTGATTTTCAAAATCGACATGCAGGCTCTGTTCGGTACGATAACCTTGAACACAGCAGTGTTCAGGGCGGCAAGCATTTCTTTCCAATGTGAAGCAAACATGAAGTGGCTACGACTAAGTCCAGTGTGGCCCGTCTTTCGCGGGGCGCTGTTCGAGTGGAATCAAGACAAGGCTCCTCGGATGGCGGGAGCACTGGCGTTTTACACCATCTTCTCGCTGACGCCGATCGTCATCATTTCGGTAGGCATTGGCGGATCTGTATTTGGACATGACGCTGCCCTTCGGGAGGTCTTGCGGCAGGTAGCTTTTCTTGTCGGTCCAGCCGGTGGTGAGGCCATTGAAATGCTGGTGAAGAATGCACCGGAACGACAGGCCAGCATGATGGCCGTGATCTTCGGCGTCTGCGTGATGTTGTTCGCCGCTACGGGCGCGTTCGCAGAACTCAAGGACTCGATGAACACTATTTGGGAAGTGCAGCCAGCTCCTGGGCTGGGACTGAAATCCATGGTCTGGGACCGCTTGATCTCATTTGCCATGGTGTTGGTGGTTAGCTTTCTGTTGCTGGTTTCGTTAGTTGCCAGCATGTTCCTTCAAGTGCTTGTGGACCGCATTGCCCAAGAGTTCGCGCTCTTTGAAGTGGGGTACGCCGTGCTATCCGTGACCATGGTCACGTTTTTGTTTGCGCTCATGTACAAGGTATTGCCGGATGCCTACGTGGCATGGCGCGATGTCTGGCTGGGGGCGTTCGTGGCGGCTTCACTGTTCGTCTTAGGCCGAACTTTGTTCGGTCTTTATCTTGGCCATAGTACGATTGGCTCCAGTTACGGGGCCGCAGGCTCGCTCGTGATCGTGGTCCTGTGGACGTACTATTCAGCACTGATTCTGTTGTTCGGTGCCGAGATGACTCAGGTCCAGGCCCGCTTGCGTGGCGAGTCCATCGTGCCAAAGGAGTCCGCCGTGCGGGTCACGGAGCACGACCGGGTTCAGCAAGGAGTGCCGCACGGTTTACCCGATGCTCCGCCGGCCGCGCTTGATTAGGAAACGGAGTAAGTAAGAGCAGCCGAATGTTAGGACAGGTGAGAAACGGCACAAGAATCGCTATTGGTCGCCGATGGCGGACTTCGCCTCATCACTCACTTCTCGAACGAAAGAAGAAACCCATGATCGTCATCCTCGCTGCACCGATTCTCGCGGCTGCTGGCTATTCCCTGGTGTACATGCTCTTGGGCGGCGGCCTCGTCGGGGCGTTGGTCATCTTCGTGGTCGCCAAGATGCTGGGCAAGTGACTTGGCGACGGTTGCCTGGTGGACAACGCGAAGTCACGACGATCAAGATTTGTCCCATCAAATCGGCCGGAAATTGATTGGTAAACTGGAGATGCAAAGATGAGGGGCGCTCGGCTAGCGATCAGCAGCATGCTGCTTACTATCACACCCGTGTCACCTAATCCATCTCAAGCTGAGGCGTCATTCACTGGCCTCGGAACCCTATCAGACACTGAACACTTCGATACTGGCGCATATGGCCTCTCCGCCGATGGGCTTATGGTGACGGGGTTCGCCAGTCGCGCCCCTGGAGAGCCCGTACAAGCTGTACGTTGGAGCGGGGCCGATGGCATGGTGGGGTTGCCCGATCTGCCCGGCGGTAGCAGTTTTAGTTCCGGGTGGGGATTGTCGAACGATGGCTCAGTAATCGTTGGCAACAGCGACAGCTCACTTGGCGCGCAAGCATTCCGCTGGACGCACACCGAGGGAATTGTCGGCCTTGGTTATCTGCCGGGCGGTTCGTTGAATAGTCAAGCGTTTGATGTGTCAGCCGACGGCTCAGTGGTCGTCGGCTACTCGTTATCGGCAAATTCCGATGAAGGTGAGGCGTTTCGCTGGACCGACGGTGATGGAATGGTGGGGCTCGGTGATCTTCCGGAAGGAGGATTTCATAGCGTGGCCTTTGGCGTGTCGGGGAATGGCGCAGTGATCGTTGGAGGTGGCCGCTACAAAGGCCATGGTTTCGACGCCCGGCAAGAAGCTTTTCGTTGGACTGTCGACGGCGGCATGGTGGGATTGGGCTTTCTACCGGCCCACGATTTTTCCGTGGCGAACAATGTCTCGGCCGACGGCGCGGTGGTAGTGGGTGTATCAGGTCAGCTCTTGGTTCAAAATCAAGCCTTTCGATGGTCAATGAACGATGGGATGGTCGGGCTCAATCACCTTCCAACTGTGGCAAGTAGTACAGCGGAAAACGTATCCGCCAGCGGTGAGGTGGTCGTCGGCAGCTATACGGATGAAGGTTCCGAGAGCCGGGCTTGCTTTTGGTTTGCGAACCAAATGTTCGACCTGCAGTCGTTTCTGCTCGACAAGGACGCTGCCAACTTGACGGGTTGGAAATTGACGTCCGCCGAGGATGTGTCAGCGGACGGTCGCACACTGACGGGACTGGGAATTAATCCGGATGGAGGGTATGAAGCGTGGTTGGCAATCTTGCCGCCGTTGCAACTGCCAGGCGACACGAATGGCGATGGCGAAGTCAACATCGAAGACTTGAACAATGTGCGCAACAATTTCGGCGGCTCCGGCTTGGGAGACACCGATGGTGAAGGCAGCGTCACCATCGAAGATTTGAATGCCGTACGAAATGCCTTTGGGGCGGGTTCCGCGACGACGGTGCCGGAGCCTGCAGCGGGATTGCTGGCTGGCCTGATGGGGCTGACGCTCCTGACGACGGTGGCAACTCTGCGGCGGGTGCTAACACATTGATCGGGCTACGTCCTAGATAAAGTGTGGAATCAGAGTGAGCAAATGTGATTCGTCATTGATCGGCGGAGTCGATTTCAGCCATGAATTGCACTCGATGTGGCCGGCCCTTTACAACATCACCTACGCCATGCAAATGAACTTCGCAGGCCTGCCGGTCGGTGGGCTCGTATTACTCAGTTGACCGACCTCTGCTATCGCGGCTCTCAATTGACGATTGTGTGGCAGCGCTCCGAGCGACGAATTGGTCAGTATCCGAAGCTGCCCTTGTGCGCGACGGTATGCCTGTTTGGCTTGTCTACGGCCACCGCCGCGGTCAGCAGATTCTAGTGCGAGCGTCGAGTCAAATCGAAGCCTGGCAAGCCGTCCTCGCCTCAGCTGATTTTGTGTCGAGGACGGAGTAGCAAGGGACGTCAACGAACGGGCTTGATCGACAGTCACTGCCGATCGCGTCTTCCAACGACAAGGTAAGGGCAGTTCGAGTGCAAGCGGGCTAGCTGATACCGCGCCAGCACTTGCGAGCGGCTCAACAACCGCCGCTCGGCTTACGCACTCGCAAGGCAACGCCGCTCAAGTTCGGCGCTCGCCCGGTGGATCCGACGTCGACGTAGCGCTCTACCTTTTCGTACCCTTCCTCGCTTGCCTCCTAAAGAGGCCGCTTGGTAGGATCAGCAGCTCAACTGACCTTGAAGGGATTCCAAATGCCGTCGGACGAGCTGGCCTTGTTCACATGCGACGAATTGATTGGCGAGCTGATGCGCCGTCAAACTTTTTTTGGCTGCGTCGTGCACTCCGCCGACGATCACCGCCACGACGATTGGGACGAACGCACATTTCGCGTCCATTTCAACGGCAATCTCTCACGGGAATCTGCTGGGAGGTTGTTGGATACCGTGGCTACGCAGATTGGCGCTAGCTACGATTGAGCGCGCAATAAAAAAGGAGCGCGGCGAACCGCGCTCCCATTGCGTAATCACACCATTGAGTTACCGCTTGCGAATCTTTGGATTCCCCTCGGTGTCGACCTTGATCTCTTCTTTGCGGAGCGACTCGTTGACCTGGGCCGTGTCCTGCACCTGCCGCTTGCCCACTGAGACTTCCTCCGCGACCACCGTCTGCTTCTGAACCTTGACTTGTTCCTCCCGGACCGGGATGCGAATCTCCTCCTGCCGATCCAAATCTGTGGCCGACACCTGTTGACGATTGGTGGGCCGGCGTTCAATCACGACTTCCTCCCGCATCACGGGCACGTCGAGGTGTTGATGCTCGGTGTGAACCTCCTTGCGCACGCGAACCTCGCCTGTTTGCACGGGGGTTTTATTCACCTGGAGTTCTTCCTCGTGGGCGCGGACGGTTTTCCCTAATTGTCCGCCGAGAGTGGCACGAGTCTGTTGGTCGCGTGTAGCCTGGCGTGGGGGGGCGTTTTCTTCCACCGTTCGGCTGGTCCCTGCGTCGCTCTTGTCGGTCATATCGTAGCCACCCGCCTGGCGCAGGATCTTGGTCGCCTCAGCATAGCGTTGACCGGCCTCGACCGTGACAATCGTACGACCAGCTTGGACTTCGGCGTCGTAGAAATCGGCCTCGTTCTTCGACAAACCCATGCCGATGAGAGCACCAGCCAAACCTGCTGTGGCCGCTCCAGCAGCTGCGCTCGAGAGTAACACCGCCAGCGTGCCGCCAGCGATGGCCGGGCCAATGGCTGGCAAGACGCCAGCTAGAATTCCCAGGCCCCACAAAGCGCCGATGCCCAAGCCTGTGGTTGCTCCTGCGACAGCGCCTTCCGCGACGCGACTCTCGTCGTCGGAGCCATCGTGTTGTCCATGCGAGCTGACCACGCCAATCTCGGATTCGAGAAAGCCAGCTTTTTTGAGTGCTTGAGTGGCATCGCGCGCTGCTTGGGTTGTCGTGAATACACCAACCACGGTGCGTTGAGTGACGGCGGCCATGATGAATCTCCAACAGAGTTGTGTTATGGGATCAAGAAACCGTTCGATGTTTTGCAATTCTTGTACCGGTGTCTGCTCAACTCGGAATGCGCGAGTGCTGGCGCAATCCTGCTAGCTTAGCCAGCGCAACGAGGGCTACTTCCGCATCGCTAAGATGACCGCACCCATACCGATCATTACGATTCCCAACCATTCGCGGCCTTGCGGTCGTTCACCAAGAAAGGCGAATGCCAGCAGCGCGACCAATACGACACTGAGCTTGTCGATCGGATCGACTTTTGAAGCGTCGCCTACTTTCAGCGCCCGCGAATAACAAACCCAGGAAGCGCAGGTCGCCAATCCCGATGCGGTCAAGAACAGCAGCGGCTTGACGTCCAAATGAAAGGGATTGCTCCAGTTCCCTTGAACAGCGACGAACGTGCCGAGTGCGAACAGGATAACTGCCGTCCGGATCAGTGTCGCAAAGTCAGCATTTACTTCCCGGAGGCCGGCTTTGACAAGGATGGAGGTAATTGCGGCAAACAGAGCAGACAATAACGCCCAAATCCACCAAGAGTGACTCATCGGCATCGGCTGGGCCAGTAGAATTTTGAACTGAGGGGTGCCGTCACGTCGCCAGTTTGTGTGACGCCCCGGTAGTCGCAGGGTTTTCCATGCGTTGCTTGAATGCGCGGAGATCGTCGTTCAATTCAGTCAGCAAATCCACGCCGAGCGCCTTGGCGACCCAGACGCCGACCTTCCCGCCTGGGGGATCATATTTCATGTTCAGCGTCAGCTTCGTTTGACTGCTACCCTGGGGCTCAAACTTAACGGAGCCCGCGGTGCTCAGCGAGCCGCCGGGCAACGATTGCCAGGCGATCAGCCGATTTGGTTCATCTTTGATGATTTCGGCTTGCCACTCCAAGTTTGTGCCGAGTGGTGTTTCCGCTTGCCAACGGGAGTTACGCTCCTCCAACTGCACGACACAGGAAACATGCGTCAACACGCTGGGCAAGTTGGAGAGTTCTCGCCAGAACTTGTAGACCTTCTCAGGTGGAGCTTGAATGACCAGTTGGCGTTCCAGCCGCTCACCACGCTGAGCTGGTACGCCTCCCGTCTCGGGGCTTGGTGCGGTGGAGATCCCCAACTTGTCGTAGAGCTGACAATGGCCAGTGAGGCCCCGATAGACCAGCCCGCCACCGACTACAAAGCTCATTAACGCTCCGAGGGGGCGACAATCCAGCGCATAGAGCAGCACCAGGGCACCGCCGCCGACGCTGAGAATGCGCTCACCCTCGTGAACATTGATTGGCTTGGAACTGCACGAAGTTTCCTGAATCATGGATGTGTCGGTCATGGGAGGGTTTCCTTTCGTGGGTTGACCCCGCCTATGCAAATGGAATGCCGGCTCCGACAGTCGTCTCCCTGACCGTGTTGCTATTCCCCACCCACGCGTGTTTACTGGTTCGGATTGGCTCGCCGGTTGTCAATCCGTGCTCCGATCCGTATGGTGAATTGATTCATTCGCAGCTTCGGCGGTTTTGATCATGCGAACCACAAGACCCTTCATCGGCATTGCAGCTTGCGTTGTTGCCCTTGCACCATGCGCCGCCCGCGCGCTCGACTTGCGTGACCGCGGCCAAGAGCTGTTTGCATATGAATGGACGCCTGGGGAGGCCGGCGTGGCAACCGGCGACGGGCTGGGACCTGTCTACAATGCGAACAGCTGCGCTACTTGCCACCAGCAAGGAGGGCTAGGTGGAAGCGCCACCAATGAGCAGAACCTCATGGTGATCACCGAGTTACAGCTCGGAGGGTTCAATCCCCAAGCGTTTCTCAGCGGGCTCGACCGTGCTCCGCTGAATTTGGCCTCATTTTCTGGGCTGGAGAGGAATCATTCGACAATTCTGCATCGGCACGGAACGCCCACCGGCTACGACCAGTGGCGACGCGGATGGCTCAGTGATTTGAGCACGCGTCCGCCGCGGGGGACTTCTCTGCCGCGAGGAGCGAAACTGCGATTCGGCGAGCGCGATGGCCGTCAGTTCTTTGTGAGTGAGCGAAGCTCGCCGGCACTCTTCGGCGCAGGTCAAATCAATCGCATTCCCACTGAGGCCATTCGGGCCTTGGCCGACGCCCAAGCGAACGACGACGGCGGCATTGCCGGCCAAGTGTCCGAAATCGGAGGCGATGTCGGACGGTTTGGCTGGCGCGCTCAAATCGCTTCTCTAGCAGACTTCGTGGGGAGCGCTTGTGCGAACGAATTGGGGCTAGAGGTCAGCGGTCATTCGCAGGCGGAGGATCCTCTGGCGACCAACCCAGCGCCACATGGGATCGACCTGGAAGCCAGTGACGTCGCGGCACTGACCGCATTTGTGGCAGCGTTACCGGCCCCGCTCGCGGCAAATACCAGCGGCGGCCCACTCAAAGAAGGGCACGACCTTTTCACGCAGATCGGTTGTGCCACTTGTCATGTGGAAACGTTGGCGGATGTTTCAGGGTTGTACAGCGACCTCTTGCTACATGAGATGGGGCCGCAGCTTGCCGATGCACCGACGCAAAGGGGCTCGCCGACGCTGCCGAGCGGCTTTGCCAACATGCCAAGCATTCCCGCGGGCGGGTTTCCACTGACGGCGG
>JAWXBP010000457.1 GCA_034440135.1 Planctomycetia bacterium | reverse complement strand
CCACGCCGCGCGCCAAGCTGCCCACGTTTGATGAACTGATGGCCCAACTCAAGCTCGGCGAGCACGTTGGGGCAACGGCGGCGGCGGCGGCGAAATCGGGCGCGGCGCGGGCGGCCGCCCAAATCGGGCCACCGCCCTACGATCCGGTCACCGCCACGCCGACCGAAAAGCTTAAGCAGCTCATGGTCTTCCGCGCCGTGCATCCGCTCTACGGCCTGTTCCTTCTCGAATATCTTGGCAAGGCCGACGATCACGAGTTGGTGCAGATCCTGGAGAGCCTGCTGGAGATGCCCGGCTCGGTTGCCAAGTCGGTGCGCGTGCCGTGGCCCGACGAGTTGCCGCCGGGACGGCTCAGCATCGAAGTGGTCGACCCGACAATTCTTACCCTCGGCCTGGCGACGCACGACGATCTCTATCCACAAGCCGATCAATCCGACGTCGAACCGGCGCTGCGAAAGTACCCTGTGCCGCTGGCGCAGAAAATGCGAATGCTGTTCGAGAACGAGATCGACCACGCCGGCGGGCTGTTCACGACGCCCGTCTGGGCCGTGGGCGATCTGCTAAATTCCGGCGGCGACTTCGACAAGTTCGTTCGCGGCCGCGATCTGGTCAAACAGGAAGGCGTACTCTTCAAGCACCTCTTAAGAATGATCCTGCTGTGCCGCGAGTTCGAGCAACTCACGCCGCGCGATGCCGAGCCGGCGGCGTGGCGTACCCGGCTCACCGGTATCTCCGAAGTGCTGGCCCGCGCCTGTCGAACCGTTGATCCACAATGCACCGACGAGACGCTGGAGAAATTGGTCGAAGGGGCATGACCACCGTTTCGCCATTGCAAAAAATGCACCGGCCTGATGCAAACGATTGACGGGCATTACGCAACTTAGGACGATTGAGGTTCGTCGCTATTTCGTCATCGACGATCGCGCATAGTGAACAGCGATCGTGGGATTACCCGCCGGCGCATTGCCCTTCCATATGTTGCTGACGTATCGATCCGGCTCTGGAAATTCTAGCGTGATGTACCAGTCGGCCGCACCGTCCGGCCCGGTGAAGTGCAATAGTCCGCCGACCGTTTGATCGCCGAGCAGGCTGAGCTGGCCGCGGGCGACCGCTCCGGTTTCCATGATCTGGAAAAAGAACGGCGCGGCGGTTTCGGCATCAATGCCGCAGATCATTTGTGCGTGCGGATGCATGGCTGTGTCGTCGCCAAGTTCGCCGCGTAATTCGATGAACTGGTCGTTCAACAAATGCGTCCAAACCGTTCGGCCGCAGAGTGTAGCACCGTTTGGCAACACTTCGCGGGCCTTCCATTCACCCCCCACGCACGATTTGAGCAACGCATAAGCGCGTGCGTCGCGCTGTGCGGCGTCGGCGGGGCCGAAGCGTTTTTTCATCAGTTCAAGCGTTGCGGTATTTCCCTGCTTGAAAAACCGGTACGCCGTGTCGAAGAGGAGACCTCGTTCATAGCCCATGCCCACGATGGTGATGCGGGTGCGGTCCGGCCCCAGTGTATCGAGCGTGATGACGTTCCACCCGGTTCGACAAATCGCCTGAAGCCAATCCGGCGAACCCGCCGGCGCGGTGGGTTTAATGGCGAGCATGCGGTTGGGTTCGAAGGCGAGGATGGTGTTGACGATCGCCTGATCCGAATCAAGATCGGTCTCTGGCTTATAGGCGCTGCGAATCTGTCCGCCGACGCGAAAATCCACCTTGGCATTGGCCACCCCCATCGCTTTCACAAAACCTGGGCCGGTGGTGAAACAATGGAATATCTCATCAGCAGGTGCGTTGATGACGGCGCTCACGGTCAATGTGTCGCCTCGCACCGGTTGCGTGGAAGGCTGGGATGCAGGCTGCCGAGCAAATGCAGTAAAAGCAGTTAACAGTAGGGGAACAAGAATTGTGATGGCGGACATGTCTACACCTCGATGTTATGTTTTCATAACAAATTAAATGCCAATGATCAGCCGCTTTCAGCGTCGCCACAGCGACAGCACGATCGAACCGCCCACTATGAAGACCAGTTGGTACGCAAGGTCGATCACATAAACACCGATGTGCTTCGTGCTGGCGATCCACCCCGTCACGCCGATCGGCACGGCAATTGCCAGCCAGATCACGAGTCCCGCCAGCGCCGCCGCCCTCCAACCGCTAACCGGCATGTTCTGAAGCACGATCGCGAGGAAAACCGCAAACAGCGCGTAGCTCACAATCATCCCGCCGAAGAACACCGCCGGCGGGCGAGCCTTTTGCATGGCCGTCACCTGCTCGGGCGTGTAGCCGTTGTATTTGACCCACAACGGCCCGAACGCGGTGTACCAGATCGCACCGAGAAAAAATGTGGCGACGCAAACAAGGCCGATCGCCAGCCAGTTCAGTTTTGATAGATCGAAAGTCATGCCCGGTCTCCTTCGCCTGCTGTTGCCCCCTGCCTATACCATCGTTGCGGCAACCGGCTTACGCGTTCCGGCCGCTTCGCGTTTGAGCGCATCGATATACGCACGAAACTGCGCCACCGAATCATCAAACGGCTGCAAATTGCCGGCGGCCCGTGCCTGCATGATGGCGCCTTCCATGACCGTGAGAACCATCTTGGACAGTTGCTCGCGATTGCACGTCGCCGGCAATCGATCGCCGGAGGCATCAAGCCAGCCTTTGACCACCGCGGACCAATTGGCAAAGTTCTGATGAATGAGCGTTCGCGCCTCAGGGTGATCGTCGGCGACCTCCAACGCCAGATTGCCGATCGGGCAACCCATCCGACAGCCGAAGCGTTTCATGCCGTCGCGGTATTGGTCCAATAATGCAAAAATGCGCTCAATCGGGTCGTCGGTTCTTGCCTCCACCGCATTCATGACCAGCGGGCGAAGTGCATCCAGCGCCCACCGCAGCACGCCTTCAAGCAGCCGTTCTTTGCTGTCAAAAAAGTGATAGAGGCTCCCGGAGTTAATACCGGCTTCGCGAAGAATGGTGGATACGCTGGTGGCGTGATACCCCTGCTCATGAAACAACCGGAAGGCCGCCTCAAGTATCTTTGTTTTTGTATCAGGTCCATCTGCCATCAATAGTTACGCCTTTTGATTGAACGATCAATTTACTATTGATTGAATGATCAGTCAACTCGGATGACTATGGAATGTGATAATTTTGAAATCGTATCCGGACTACTTGGAACATCTAGGCTGGGGATTGGCGAGCCGGGCTGGTTAGGCGGCGACGCCGGAGAGCCAGAGGGACCGAGACAAAAAGCGAAAGCACAGCGAGGACGCCCCAGATAAAAACCCATACGCCAGCGTCGCGTTGCCAGAACTGTTCCCAAGCGTCTCGGGCGAAGGCGTTCTGCCGGAAGTTGGGGTGATTAAGAAGTGTGGAAATGGCAAGCGAAGTAGCTGCCAGCAGCCCGAAGACGACCGGCCAGTGCGACGCGAGCAAGCACACGGCCAAGGGGAACACGACACCCAAGAAAATCGCGACAAGCCACCCGCCGAACCCCGCCCCTTGAATCACATGGCCAGACCAAATAAACGAGACAGCAACGAGTGCGAAGGCCGCCGCGTTGCGAAGAAGCGGCACGCCTCGACGCTGCTTTGAAGCGGCCTCAATCTTAGCAATCCGTTCTGATCGGATGATGAACGCGATTGCATAGGTGGCCGAGAATCCTGCAGCCCCAAAGATTGGCACTACAAAGGGTGCGTCACGCCAACTGCCCCGAATCATCGTCAGCAGCACGGCGCATACTATTCCGACGATGATGCTGAGTTGGAGACGGTTCACGTTCCTCGCCGCATAACGGATCAGCATTCACTGGCCAGGGCCGACGACCAGCGTTGGAACCGTGAGCACCGTCGTGGCCCGGGCCCAGTGGAGTGTATGGTTATCCATCACTTCGGCAAGCCGAACGCGTCGGAGTCCTCGCGCAGGTCTTTGATCGCGCGATCGACAATGCGACGAAATTGCCGCTCCAACTCGTCGACGGTCTTCCCGCCTTCCGGCAGCATCATCCAGCAAATGTGGATCGTTTGCCGAACCCCTTGGTCGACTTGACCGGGGCCGAACATGAACCGCATCTTGTTGGCGTTTTCCGGGTCATCGCTGCTAAACTCGGCCATGGCCGCTCCTCGTGATGGATCACTACTGTTTATCTCGGCCGCGCGACACGCCCGCGCCGGCAGCTTGTTGGAGGCTATCCCCGTTTCCGCTGTGAAACAATGAAATTCGCTACGTCCCACCATAATTAAATTGTTCTTTTCAGACAAAACTAAGTTGATAAAAGCGGGCCAGGTCCATTTAACCTTAAACGTATACTAAATTAGTCAGTCAACGTGACCCGCGATCGTCATGACGATTTGGCCTTCAGAATCCGGT
>JAWXBP010000456.1 GCA_034440135.1 Planctomycetia bacterium | reverse complement strand
GCCCCCAGCATCTCGACCTTGCCAGGGCCGAAAACAATGCGCGTGCGCGGTTGGAAATCGAAGGAGAGCATAGGGAAAACTAGGTAGTCGGCCGTTGGATATCGGAAGAGATTTAACCGCGAAATACGCGAAGCACGCGAAAGGGGGAACGCAACAAAGGTTGTCCACGGAATACGCGGAAGGACACGGAAAAGGAGAGGCCAACTTGAATTCTTCCGTGTCTTTCCGTTTGTTCCGTGGACGAATTTCTATTCTTTCTTACCTTTCTTGTTCTCTCCCCTTTTCGTGTGTTTCGCGTGTTTCGCGGTTAAATCCTCGCGACTTAGTTAGTTCGTTGAAGACGCTCCGGCATCACCTGGTAAGCTCGTGCGCGGTACAGGAATTCCACGATGTTCCCTTCGTGCGGTTGCATCCAATCGAGCTTCGTCGTCGGGATCGGGCCGATGTTCAAGCGGTCGATGTGAACCGCGTCGGTCAAAGCCCGTTCGAACTTCGGATCGTTCGTGATCGCCGTGCAGATCAACGTCGGGCCGATGGTGTCGATCATCTTCTCTTGCGGGCATTGCACGACGGACGCGAACGGGAACATGTATTCCTTGTTGGCGATCGCGGCCGATGGACTCTCGCAGTGGACGATCGTCGGGCGCAGGTAGGCACAGCGCTCCATCTCCACCAGCCGCGGGCCGAACTTCTCGGTCATATGCTCGACGCCATTGTCTTTGAAGTCCGCCTCGATCATCTTCCACACCGCTTGTGGAACTCCGGGCACTGTGAACGCGGCCAGGGCCGACGTCGGATCTTCCGGCGGCTTCACTTCCGTCGGGCCGATCCGTTCCGCGATCGCGGCGGCGATCTTCTTCGTGTGCCGCGACGCCCAGACGCCCGACGCGTTGATGCAACCGCGACCGGAGTTCAGGAAGATGCTGTCAACCATCACGTCCAAGTATTTTTCCCAATCGTCGACGCAATCGTCGCCCAGCAGAATCTTGCTGAAGCCCGGCCCGTGCGCTTGCACACGGGGATCGCCCTTATATTTTTCGATCGTCTGGCTGCCGCCGAAGATCATGCTCCGCGCACAGGTGGAAAGCACCGTCGCGCCAACATCGTGCCCGCCGGGATAAATGGAGATCGCCTCGCGCGGGATGCCGGCCGCGTAGAACGCCTCGGTCATGCGATACGGCGTCCACAACTCTTGCGAGCCAGGCTTCATCACCAGGCCGATCTGCATGGGAATGACCGGCAACCACAGCGTATGCACGCCGGGCGAATTCGACGGCAATACCAATCCAATCACCGGCGACTGCGCTTGGTAGCTCACCACGACGCCGCGATTCTCCACGCCCCAGCCGCGCGTGAGCACGGTGAGATCGAGCCCGCGCGTGAGTGCGTCGAGCATCTGGCCCATATTCGACAGCACGAAGTGATTCTTCTGCATGTTGAACCGGCACATATGTTCCGGCAGCCCGGTCGAGGCTGACTGCGCGCGGGCGAACTCCTCAGGAGTCTGCGTGCCGTCCCCCATGGCGAGCGTGCCGTGCGCATAGAGATCGGCCGCCTGCTTCATCATTTCGGCGAGTTGCGCGCCCGAGAACTCGCGCAACACGTCGCGCGCCCGCTGCGCGAAGCGCATATCGCGCTGCAACAAACCGCCGTTCGCCTGCCCCACCTCGGCCATCGCCTCGCCAGAGACGAAATGCACAACCTGATCGTTCTCCAACGACAGATAAGGCTTGCCCCAACGCAGGACAGGAATTTTCAGCACAGACGGATGCTCCGTAGTTTGAAGTTTTCAGTGTTCAGTTTTCAGTTTGTGTTCCGGTCAGCTCTTCACTGAAAACTGAACACTGAAAACTTCAAACTGGCGATCAATAAACCCCGACGGTCGTCGCTTCCGCCAGTTCGTGGAACGGACGGACGCCACTGACGCCGTCCCAGGGGTATTTTTCGTAGGGCAGTTCACGCTCGCCTTCGTCGCGCTCCATGAAGCCGGGGACGAAGAATTCCTTGGTCAACGTGGTCAACTTCACGCGGCCGGTGCCGCCGTAGGGGACGATCTCGTCGTAGTTCTCGAACGTCACCACTTCGCTCACCGCGCGGGGTTGCGGGGCGTAGTAGCTGATCTTGTAACCATCGTCGGGGGTCACAGGTTTCGAGCAGGCCAGGCCCATCAGCGTGTTGCCATAGGTGGGGGTCATGTAAACCCCCTCGATCAACTCCTCCATGGCGAACCGCGTCCACTGCGGCGTGAACTCGGTGCCGCCGGAGAAGATGCCAGTGATCCCGCACTCTTTGATCGTCTTCCCCTGCTTCTCCAGGGCCGTCGCCAGCGATTCGAGCAGCTTCGGCGTGGTGAACATGCACTTGATGTCGTGCCCGGCGCCCAGGATCGTGATCGCCTGGTCGATGACGTGCTGTTTGTACGCTTCGAGGTGCTCCATACAGCCCTTCTTGATGAGCTTAATCACCCAGCGCGGATCGAGATCGACGCAAAAGCAGATGCCGCCGCGAAATTGCGCCAGGTGCTCGACGGCCAGCCGCAACCGCCGCGGCCCGGAGGGACCCAACATCAGCCAGTTCGAACCTCTGGGGAAATACTCATCCGGCAATGTCTCGCTAAACAGCGAATAATCGGTTCGGAAATCGTTAATCGCAATCCGGCTCTTGGGCACTCCGGTCGTGCCGCCGGTTTCAAAGACGTAAACAGGGTCTTTCTCGAAGGCCTTCGGCACCCAACGCCGCACAGGGCCGCCCCGCAGCCACTCGTCTTTGAACGGCTCGAACTTCTTCAGGTCGTCGTAGTTCTTGACCTCTTGCAGCGGATCGAACTTCAGCCCCTGGGCGTACTCCAGCCAAAACGGACACCCGGTCGAGGGGTGGAAGTGCCACTGGACGGTCTCGTAAGTATGGGCGTCGAGCTTCTCGCGAGCCGCCTTCGCTTTGGCAGCCAACTCGGGGGAAACAGCCTGGGACGAAACGCTCATCGCGGCTCCTTAGGAAGGGGCGGGACCGGCACCGGCGGGGAGAATCGGCGCCCATCTCGTTAGCGCACGATCCATCTAGAAAATACCCGACCGGCCACCCCCGGGCAACCTTCGGGAAGCCACAATGGCTATTGAGAGCGACGTTCCGGCTTGGCGCAGAACCGCTGGTGAAGTTCGATGAAATGGGCCAGGTCGCCGTGATCGGCCGCCTTTAACGCCAGGAGATACTCCTCGCGCACGACACTCGTCGCCCCGACAGTTTGTTCCGGCCACTCGATTAGCGGCTGTCGATTCCTCCGCAGCCAAATGTTCGCCAGCAAACGGGCCCAGCGCCCGTTTCCATTCTCAAACGGATGGATCTTCACTGCGCGATGATGCAGGCGGGCCGACTGTTCGACAAAAGTTATGCCCAGTCCAGGCCAGGCGTGCAAATCTTCGAGCAAACCCTGGAGTTCGCCTCTGACCAGGAAGTGGGAAGCGCCAAGATTCAAATCGCGCGATCGTATCTTGCCGGCCCAATCCCAGACATCGCCGAACATTTGCTGATGCAATCGCAGGATCCAATCAAACTCAAACGGGGCGGAGCGCTTCGAAACACGCCCAGCCAGATACTTTACGATGGCCTTACGGATATTTCCGGCCTCGACTGCACTCAATTCGCGTCGATTCGTGACTCCCGCGATGCGCAGGCCGGATATGTCGATCAGGGTTTCGCCCTCGATCGGCGTCCCGAAGCTCATTCCTCGCTCCAAAGGCGACGCGGCGAGCCGGCCAACAGTTCGTGAACGGTTTGTTGCTTGAGCGCTTCGAGTTCCTTCGTTTCGATGCCTTGTGACTCCAATGCCATGGAACCCTGCACCAGGCGAATTAAGCGTTCCGCCTTAGCTAGCGCTGCCTGTGCTCGGAACGCCGCCGGATCAAGCGGCGCGATCACCTCGATTTCAGCGCCCAATTGAACTTTGAGCCCGAGAGTGTTAGCAATCGCCTGCACCACCTGAACACTTGGCCGCGGCTCTTTGCCGGCCAGAAACCGATTCACGGTCGGTAATGACATGCCGGACCGACGCGCCAGGTCCGCCTTGGACAGGCCAATTTGGGCGCGCCGCCGGTCAAATCCGTCGATCCAGTATGTATCATTTTCGATATGAATCATGATTTATATCATATCGTATTTGATAGGAAAGTCAATGAAACTGTTTCGCAGCACGGCCAGCCGCTAGCGCTGGACCGGATAAACCTCGCCCCTGCTCGAAGACACTCCCTTCAGGGGGGTGGTAAGCCGACCCTCGTCGACCAGCAGCTCAAACAGTTCCGGCGTCACCCTGGCGTCGAATCCGTAGTTCCCCGGCGCGCGATAGCGGGCAATTTCGTCCCAATCGACGTACACGAGATCGAGACCGTGTTCGGCGACCAGTTTGTCGAAGGCAGCCAGCGTCTCCTCCGTGGACGCACCTAAGTCGCCGACGTGGTAGCGTTCCAGCCAACTGGGATCGAAGGTGGTGTTGTAGAGTACCGGCTGCTCGAAATCGAAGACGGCCGCTTCGCCGATCGACAGCACCTTTCCGCCGCGACGATTCAGCTCCAGGATCCACGGATCGACCCGTACTGGCGAGTTGCGCAATTCCGCTAACGGTGCGAAGTAAGGGTTGTACGCGATTAATGGCGACGCGACCACGATCAGGCTCCAGAGCAGTCCGACGCCCAGCAGGACCATCACAACTCGCCGTAAGAGCAACTCGGAGATGCGAGCTGCGCCATATCCAGCCAGGAGCGCTAGCGGCGGCGCAGCAGGGAGCCAGAAGCGGTCGATGCGGTGCGTGAACAGCCACCAACAGGCGAAGATGAAGGCGACGAAGCCGGCCATCGCCCACCACTGCGTACGATGTTCGTCGAGCGCCGCTTGCGTTGCAGCGCCGCGACGTCGATCCATCACGAAGTACGCCGCGGCCAGTGTCGCCAACGGCCAAATCATCGGACCAAGCCAAGGACTGTCAAGCAATACTCGCTTAACTGCTTCGAACAACTCCAGCGGACCAAACCCATGTGGTCGATGGGCCTCGCGCCATTGCGCGGCGTTCTTCGGAGTCCGCGTCGCGCCATCGAACACGGAATAAAACAGCGGGTAAGTGGGGTTCCCCGTGAGCACCCAGTTCTTGGCCAACCAGGGACCGCAAGCAGATAGCGCGCACAACGCCGCGAACAAGACGCGACGGCATACGACGAACGCACCGTGCGCTCGGGCCGACCAACCTACCCAGGCCACGACCGGGGCGACCACGAAGAGCAGCGCCGGATATTTGCACGCGGCCGCGGAACCGGCGAAGTAGCCGGCCAGGCCGTCCAGGAGAAACTGTTGCCAGGGTGGGATCTCCGCCGTGCGATCGATGCAAATCGCTAACAAGGTCAACGCCACGAAATGCGCGACGGCGCCTTCGATCAGCCCCAGCATGGAAACTTGGAGCAGCCAAGGAAACGAAACATACAACAGCGCCGCCACGATGCCGGCGGTTCGCGAGCCAAGCCGTGTGCCGATCGCGAGCAAAGCTAACGCCGTGAGTGGCAACAACGAGGCAATCACCGTTTTGCCGACGAGTGCGCCGCGCCACCAGTCCTGCTTGATGACCATTGCCGCCAGCGCCCACATCTCCGCCCCGAGGGGCATATTGGCATAGACGTTGTGCGGCAGGAACTCGATGCGGCCGTTTTGATAGAACTCCTTGGGCGCTTGGAGGTGATATTCCCGCACGTCGAACTCGATGGGGGGCAACATGCCGCCGAGCATCACCAGCAACACGAACGGCGCGGCCAGCCACAGCCAATGCAAAGAGAGCCAATCGGAGCCAGAAACGCGAGTAAATCTCGGCGATGGGTTCGATCGCTTTCGCCAGTCGAGATACCAAAGCATGGCCCCAATCAAGCCCGCGATGCAGGAGGGGATTATCACCGGCCTGCGCAAGTCGCCCTTTAGGCCGAGAGCCAGCATTAAAACGGAAAGAAAGCTTAGCCCCACTCCGTCGGTCAACAAAAGCCGTTCCAGCAACCGTAGCGGCACACAGCGCTGCGGCAAGTATTGCATGAACGGCCAGCCCAACAACAGCGCACACGTATGAATGAGCAACGCGCCGGCCAGAATCGGCACGCGATCGCGAATTTCCCAGTCGCCGTTTTCGCCAAACCAGTTCGCGGCCAGCTCGTCTGGAATCAAGACGAACTGCCACAACGAACCGCGCGTCATCTCCGGCGCAGTGGGCAAGCCCAACGATCCGCGAAAGAACGCGATCAGATACGCGACGAAGCACACGCCGACGACAATCGACCAAGTGCTCCACGTTGAAGCATGCGGCGCAGTTGCCTCGACTATTGCAGGTTGACCGCGCTCTTTACGTGACCGAGATTTCACGCCGTCACCTTCAAACTCTTTCGCGTTTTCGCCATTTCGCGCTTTCGCGATGAAACCAAGAATACCTCTATTTCATCGCGAAAGCGCGAAATGGCGAAAACGCGAATGGGGAGACACGAGTCGCGCATGCGAGATTTGGCGTGGACTACGGCAACGTCGCGTCCAGCACCGTCGCTTCGCCAACAGGCGTGATCTTCACCGCGCCGCAGGCGGCTGGCAAGATCGCTGTGCCGCCGAATGGGACTGGTTTGCCGGTCGGATCGCCGTCGAGGAGCGCGGAACCCCCGACCACCGCCAGGATATGACAGCGGTCGTCGCCGCCGATCGTGATTGGCGCCGTGAACTGCCAACGGTTCAGGACGAACTTATCGCAGGCGGCCAGTTGCACGCATTCTGGCTGGTTCGTCGCGCTGGGTACGCGGGCTTCGCCGGGTCCCAGCCGATCATCGACCGCCTCCAATCCCAGGTCCAAATGCAGTTGCCGTGGCTTTCCGTCCGGACCCACGCGGTTCCAATCGAAGAGGCGATAGGTGGTGTCGCTCGATTGCTGAATCTCCGCCACGAGCAACCCGGCGCCAATCGCGTGGATCAGCCCGGCCGGCAGCAGGACGCAGTCTCCCGAAGTCGGCTCGAAGCGATGCAAGCACATCTCCGCGGTGCCGCGGTGCAGCTCGCGCGCCAGCGTGTCGCGATCGAAGCCCCGTTTCAGCCCGGCGAAGATCAAGCTGTCCGGCTGGGCGTCGATCACGTACCAGGCCTCGGTCTTGCCGTAATCCGGCGGAGTCAATTTCGCTGCCCGGGCGTCATCCGGATGCACCTGGACGCTGAGCGTTTGCTGAGCGTCGAGAAACTTGAACAGCAGCGGAAATCGCGACTGCGGATGATGTTTGCCGAGCAGTTCGCCGCCGCGCTTTGTGACCAGGTCGTGCAGCGTCGCCCCTTCCAGCGAGCCGGCGACGACGACGCTTTGGTCCTCGCCATGATCGACGATTTCCCAGCTCTCGGCGTAGTCGGCCTCGGGGCCGATCGCCTTGCCGAGGACTTCCCCCAGCCGGCGGCCGCCCCAGAGATAGCGACGGAAAATGGGCTTAAACCTCAACGGATACAGCGGTTGTGTCGTGCTCATCGTTCATTGTGACCCTGTCAGGTGGCTGGTATCATCGATGGAACGCGCGACCGCCGTGGGCAGGTTATCATGGAGCATCGGCGTCGCCGCGAACAGGCGTCGCCGGCGAAACCGCCCGACGCCCAACACGGCAGGGCTCGAATAACGCTGCCCGCTGTCCTCCCGATGCATTCACTCCCGCCATGCTGAAGCTGCCCAAGGAAGATCTTTTCCAAGACACGACGATGACCTTCGGGGAGCACCTCGATGAGCTTCGCCGTTGCCTGATGCGCGCCGTGCTGGGGCTGTTGATCGGCTTCGGTATCGGCCTCTACTTCGGCAAGGACGTCGTCCGCGTGCTGCAAGCGCCGCTGCAAGGTGCGCTGGAAACGTACTACGCCGAGGAAGCCCTCGATGATCTGCAAGACATGCTCCGCGAGCGCGACATGTCCGAGTCGGAAATCGCCTGGACGCAGGACCACCTCCAGGACATCATCATCCAGGACGAAATGCTGTTCGATTTCGTCTTCGTCAGTCCGGAGAACCTCACCAATCTGACGCCCGGCGGCGAAAAGCTCACTGAACAACAATTGCTGCGGTACGGACGACCGCAGCAACAATACAAAACCGTCGCAGCGCTTGCCGCCGAGTTACAGGAGATCTACGCCGATCCGCTTAACGGCGAAGCGCTGAAATTGCCGCCGGCAAGTCAGCAGTTCGAAAACGCCGATGCAATGTTGGTGGAGTTGAAACGGCTCAACCCGACGTTGCCGAAGGACGTTCAAGTTCCCCTAGTCACGCTGCGTTTGGCGCAACTCACGCCGATGCTGTTCTGGCATCCCATGAGCAAGGACCAACGCCTGCGGCTGAAATCTTTCGGCACGCAGGAATCGTTCATGATCTACATCAAGGCCTCCTTCGTGCTGGGAGCGGTGCTGGGCAGCCCTTGGATTTTCTACCAACTCTGGCTGTTCGTGGCCTCGGGGCTGTATCCGCACGAGAAGCGGTACGTCTATTGGTATGGCCCCATGAGCCTGGGGCTGTTCCTGTTTGGCGCGCTATTCGCCTTCTTCGCCGTCTTCGAGCCGGTGCTGTATTTCCTGCTGACTTACAACCGCGACATGGGCATCGATCCCGACCCGCGGATCACCGAGTGGTTGAACTTCGTGATCATTTTGCCGTTGGCCTTTGGCGTCAGCTTTCAGTTGCCGATGGTGATGTTGTTCCTGGAACGCATCGGCATTTTCACGATGCAGCAGTACCTGGCCAAGTGGCGGATCGCAGTGCTGGTGATCTTCGTCGTCTCGGCGATTCTCACGCCGGCGGACCCCTACACGATCTTCTTCATGGCCCTGCCGCTCACGGTGCTGTATTTCCTGGCCATCGGCCTCTGCAAGTACTTCCCGCGAAACAAGAGCCCCTTCGAAGAAGCCGCGGCGTAGCAAAGACGCGCGTCGCGTTGAGGCATGGTCGAAAGCGCGTTGTGGCCGAGTTTCGCCCAGCGCGTTGTGGCACGGTCTCCCGACCGTGCCACAACGGCGCGATACAGATTTGCCAGCGGGCGCGTTACGCTTCCTGCAGCGGGGCGCTTTCAAACGCGGCGATTTCTTCCAGCAGCCGCCGGCGGAGCAATTGAATTTGCTCTTCGTCTTCGATGCGATTGCCGCCGGCGTCCGTGACGTAGAACACGTCGACGACCTGGTCGAGATACGTGCCGATCTTGGCGACCCAGACGGAAACGCCAGCTTCGAACAGCGTCCGCGTAATCGTGTACAAGAGGCCTGTGCGATCGGCGGCGAAAACGTCGACGATCGTGTGGCGGTCCGAAGTGCTGTTATCGATGCGAACCTGCGTCGGCAGCCGCGGGATCAAATCCGGATCGGCCTCCGTGCGCCACACGCGACGGAACTTCGGTTGATCCAATTTGTTCGTGAGCGACTGCCGCAGGGCTTTGCAGACGTCGTCGATGCGATCGGTCGGCGGTTCGCCCTGGTAATCGAGGTCCAGCACGTAGAACCGGTCGAAGACCAGGCCGTCGGCCAGCGTATTGATTTCGGCCGCGAGGATTTCGGTCCCCTGGCTGGAGAGCGCGCCCGTCAGTCGATGAAAAATGCCGGGCGCCGTCGCCTCGTTGGTGCTGACGGTATATTCGACCGCGCCGCGATCCGCCAGATATCGGCCCCGGGCGATCACGCCGTGCTTGGCGACGGTGCCCAGCTCGCGCAGCGCTGCCGCAACTTCGTCCGCGCTGCCGGCGAGCAAATAGCGCTTGGGCAACGCCTCCAATTGCCGCTCGTACCAACCCGGTTGC
>JAWXBP010000455.1 GCA_034440135.1 Planctomycetia bacterium | reverse complement strand
GCGTTTTAGCGTCGGCAGCTCGATGCGCTCCTGCTGGCAATAGGCGCCGACGCGATTCCAAATCGCTGGCGAGCCAAATGATTGCGTCACCTGCCAATCGTGGATCGCTTCGACAAAAAGCTTCGGATCGATCCACGCGGGGCGCGTGGGATCCATGTCCGGAATGACGGTCGTCACGCCCATCGCGCAATTGAACAGCCCGAACAGCGGAAAGCCCGGCAGGTCGATTTCCCCCGGTTGAATGTTGTACTGATCGCGAATCTCGGTGACTTGCCGATCGAAGACGCCGTGCGAGTAGAGGACGCCTTTGGGCGGGCCCGTGCTGCCCGTCGTGAAGATGATCGCCGCTTCGTCCGTGGCATTCATTCGTGGCAACGGCGAGTGCGGGCCGCGGCGCTGTCGCAGTTCGTCCAGTGTGACGCCGCCCCAACACCAGCGCCGTCCGACGGTGACGAGCAGTTTGCATTTTGCAAAGCGCCGACGGAACAGAATGCGAGCGACATGCGCCGGCGGAATGCCGACCATGCCCTCGGGCGCAGCGTCGCTGAGGCAATCGATTAGGTTGGCGCGTCCCATGCCGGCATCGATCAGGATCGCCACGGCGCCGGACTTGAGGAGCGCGAACACGAGCGCGATGAAATCGATGCTGGGCCGCACCAAGAGCGCGATCCGCGTGCCGTTCTGCACGCCGAGTTGACGCAACGCTCGCGCAAGCTGGTCGCTGTCGTCGTCCAACTGTTTGAACGTGACGGATTGATACTGCCGGCGTCCAGACTGTTTGCGCCGGGCCGGCATCGCGACCGCGATGCTGCCGGGTATTTTGCGCGCCATGGCGCTTAACCGGCGCGCAACATTCCCCGAAGCCGCCAACAACGAGTCTTCCACGACGGACAAAGCCGACCCCTCCGCATCTCCGCGCCCCTAATACCCGCTGAGCTTACGCCGCCGGCCCGTTCTCGGCAACCATCTCAACATATTCCAGCACGACTTGGGCGACGTCGACCCCGAGCGCCCGCGACAGGGCTTGCCAGCCCGGCACGGCGTTGACTTCAATCGCATACAGCCGGCCGTCCGTCGCCGGCAGCAGATCCACACCAGCAACCGGCGCGCCGATGGCCGCGGCGGCGCGTTCCGCGAGGTCGATCCACTCGGCGTTCAGTTCCACCGGGGCGGCCACGGCGCCGCGGCTGACGTTCGTCCGCCAGTCGTCGGGATTCGATCGCCGCATGCCGAAGTACCGGCGACCGACTTTGAGCACCCGCAGGTCGTAACCTTCGTGCCGGATGAACTCTTGCAAATAGAGCACCGCCCCGAATTGGGCGAGCATCTTGAACGCCCGTAGCGCCAGCGCTTCGTCGTTGAGTCGCGCAATGCCGCGTCCCTCGGAGCCGAACAGCGGCTTCACGACGATGTCCCCGCCAAGTTCCGCAAATGCCGCCATGGCTTCATCGGCCGTTTGGCAAGCGATCGTCCGGGGAACGAGCAGCCCCGCTTCGTGTAGTTTCGCCGTAGCGAGATATTTGTCGACTGCGGCCTCGATACTCCGCGCCGGGTTGATGACCGGCACGCCTTGCGATTCGAGTCTCGCGAGCGCGTCCATGCGAAAGACAACTTGTTCCAATGATCCCGGCGGCATCGTCCGCACGAGCACGGCATCGAAATCGCTCAACGGCATTTCGGCGCCGCTGGCGATGACTTCGTGGGAAAGACCTACCGTGGCCTGAAGATTCGCGAACGACGCCTGCACAATCTCATGCCGCGCCTCGGCCGCGCGCCGCAAATCGGCGAGATACCAACTCTTCAACGATGCCAACACTGCGACCCGCATGAAACCTCAACTCTCAATCCCCGCGCCTCTGCCTGCTCTCCTCATTTCACGATTTCGCCCATTCGCGTTTTCGCGATTGAAATGGAGTGGACCCTATTGAATCGCGAAAGGGCGAAATCGCGAAGGTTGGAGATCGGCAATTTGATTTTACGCAAATGATTGACGCAATACTTCCGGCGCGAGCTCTCCCGCAGTGAACGACTTGCCCGTCGCGATATTCACCAGCGTGATCACGGCTGGGCTGAACAGGTGCGGGTCGATCTTGTAAAAATCGTGGTTGTAGCGCGCGAAGATTTCCGCGAATGGTACGCCGTGGTCGTGCGAGGCGGAACTCGGTACGCGCTCGACGAATTCGGCCAAGTATGCGTCCTCGCCGTTGACCCAAACCGTGACGTGCGCGCCATAAAGTACGGCGTCGTTCGTGCGTCCGATGCCTTGCAGGTCATCCTTCGCGACCGGAGGCAACGGCGCGATGCCTCGCCCTGAGCGAACCGCCGAGGGATCGAAGCCCAATTCCAGCATCTTGTGAAGCGCCGTTTCCAACGACCGGGCGACGATCTGCAGGTTGCCGGCGATGCTGGCTGTCGGCGCGACGAGCAACGTCAAACGCTCGGGCGCGACCTTGCATTTCGCGGCGACGTCTTGCCAGACGGCTTCCGTGGGGAACTTGCGCGTTTCCAGCACGCCGACCGCATGATCGCTGGACTCGCGAATGCCGAGCTTTTCGAACAGCGGCTCGCGTGCCGCCAGGGCGCGCATGGGGCCGGAACCCATGGCGAAATACTTCTCGCCGGTGATTTGCCAGCCCGCGTACTGCGAGGCCATGCAGGCGGCGATCGGTGCGCGCGATTCGACCAACACGGACTGCTCGCCCGGCAACCCGGCGGCGATCGGCGTCAGCCGCACTTGTCCCTGGCCGCCAAGGCAGACCTCGGCCAGCAATCTGCCTGCTTCGACGCTGCCTGGGGTCTCGATACCGCAATCCCAGCAGGTTCCGCCGGCGATGGAGCGTGTGGCAATCCCCAGTTGATCGAGCGACCCGCGCGCTGTTGGGAGCAAATCCTGGGCGCGCTGATTGAGCGAAAACGTTCGCGGGTCCGCCATGTCGACCGAATTGCCGTGGTTGGAGTCGTAACCTAGAATCCCGGCTGTTGAAACTAGCGTCGCCCTTGCCCCGGAACAAGCCAGCCGTGCCGAGCCTGACGGTCGAGAACTACGTTAAAGCGATTCATCAAATCTGCACCGGGCAAAACGGCGGCTCCGCGCAAACGGGGCAGCTCGCGGCGGTGCTCGGCGTTTCGCCGGGCACGGTCACCAGTATGCTGAAAACGCTGAGTGAAAGCGGTCTGGCCACTTATCTCCCGTATGAAGGAGCGCGGCTCACGCCCTCCGGCGACGCTTTGGCCCTGCGCGTGTTGCGCCGGCATCGCTTGATCGAATTGTTCCTGGCCCGGACGCTGGACCTTTCGTGGGACGAGGTCCATGAAGAAGCCGAGCATATGGAACACGCGGTGAGCGACCTGCTGGTGGATCGCATCGAGCGCTATCTCGACTATCCCAAGGTCGATCCCCATGGCGACCCCATTCCCACGGCCGACGGGGCCGTCGCGCCGGTCGTCGGCAAGCTACTGGTCGATTGCCCTCCCGGTTTTCAGTTTCGCCTAACGCGGGTATTAGATCAGTCGCCGGAGTTTCTGCGTTACCTGACGGAATCGGACCTGCCGCTCGGGGCCGCTGGAGAAGTCAAAGTCAACCGCGCCGAAGCCGGAGTGATGACGGTGCTCGCCGCCGGAAAAGAAACGGCGCTGAGTCGCGAGACGGCGACGAAGATCGTAGTGGAAGAGAGCGCAACAGTAAGCTAACGGACGCCGAACAAGATCAAACGTCGATAAGCCCAGGGAAGGCTG
>JAWXBP010000454.1 GCA_034440135.1 Planctomycetia bacterium | reverse complement strand
AGTGGTTTTCGGCATCTCCAACGGGTTTCCGAGCGAAGCAGTCACCAATTCTGTAGCCACATCAGGAATCGCCTGGTTCCGTCCATTGGCCAACTCAACAAGCTTCGCCTCAGACTCGCCGGTGATCTCAATTTCAAATTTCAAACTGCCTCCTTGTTCTCAGATTCTTGTTCGATGTGGCTGACGTCCACGAGCGACATCGAAAGCCTATCGAACGATTAAAAAAACGCGAGCGGATTGAGCTTGGAATCTTGTCAGCTTACGCCGAGTAACCTGCTTAATTCCTTATTTCACCCGATCTACGATTTGGTCAATGGTTATAAAATCAATAAGAACTCGTCGACTGTCATACCAGCCTGCTTCATGATTGCGCGGAGTGTGCCGGGTTTCAGGTCGCCGGCGTGCATGGGGATGATGACGCGGAGTCTTTTCAGCGGGTGCTTCAAGTGGCGATGGCTGCCATGCTGATGATGTTCTACGAATCCTGCTCTCTGGAGTGCGGCAACAGCTTCCCGCGCCGTGACGGACGGGAGCTTGCTCATGGAGTTGCAACAGGCACGCTAATGCGGAGCGAGGTTGTTGGCTGGATCGTAGGCTGCGGCTCAAGCGGGACCGGTTCGCCGTCTTTGAGCAAGCCTTCGATGTAGCACGCGATTGCCTCGTGCGCGCGCTCAACACAGACTTCGACCGTTTCGCCCTGCGTGATGCAGCCGGGAAGCGCTGGAACTTCGACCCAAAAACCACCTCCATCAAGTTCGGCGGGGTGAATGAGAATTGTGTACGCGTACGTCTTCATAAACATTCAATGTATCACGGGTTTGAAATTTTGACGAGCACGTTTAACGGGTCGCTTGAGGTCAAATTGGCGTCGTCAGTGAGAGTCATGAAGTTAGTAAAGCATTAAAGTCCGGAAGCTTGCGGAAAAAAGGAACCGTCGGTCGGACGGTTCCCGGGTAGTGAGGGTTGGTGACCGTCACTGGTTGGTGGCATCGGGTCGAAAATTCGCCGGCAGCCAGGTGTTGACACTGTCGGCCAACGCCTTGTCGCCGATCTCGCCGTTGCGGGCGTCGACAAACAACTGGCTGAGCTGCTTGACCAGCTCGCTCTTCTTGCGATTTGCTGGCGGGGCAGCCATCGTTCCGGCAAATTCTGTGCATAAGTGGGCGAGCTGGATCTTCTGGTAGCTGCCCAGCCACGCGGCATCGGGCGTCCAGTCGTCGCGGACGTTGACGTTTAGTTCAGCAGCCAGATAAGCAATCAACGGAGTGGCTCGCTGCGGATGAGCAACAAGCAATCCGACGAGCAATACATCAATCAATCCGTCGAGCTTCTTGTCGGAGAGTTTTCCCAACGACTCGAACGCCTCAACGTCATTAACATGCTGGTTGCCGATGAGTGGATCGAGCTTGGCACGAACCGCCTTGACTCGATCGTGCGCCGGACTCTTAAACTCCTCGCCGTTGTCGGCGTGCAGGTTCGTGCCGTTCACATCGTGGCGGATCGCGATGGCTTCGCTGCGCACCTTGTCGTGGAGCATGAGGGCGAGCAGTCGCTTTCGCACCGCGGCGTTCTTCAAGACTGCTTCACGAACGCACAAAGCCTGATGGGTGAACGTCGTCGATCGTTGGCGATCGCTGACATCGTCCGACGTCGGTGGCTTGGCGGATTCCGCGGCGCCATTGTCGTCGGCGGCATCACCGTTGGAACGACCCGACGGCTGTGACTTGCGCCGGGGAAGACGGTACTCCCGATGCACCCGGCCGTCCGGGTCCATCAGCAGAAACACCGTCGCCCGCGCTTTGGTCGGTTCGGAATAACAGACAGGTGCCGCCGCCTCGATCTGCCGGGCCTTTTCATCCAAGGCGTCGTAACGCGACTGTATCCGCTCGATGCGAACTTCATCACCATCGTCGATCGTTTCGGCGACTTTATCGAGCTTCTTCTGATCCGCGTCGAGCTTCGCCAGCTTCTTCGTGGTCGCGCTGTCGAATTCCTTCGGCAGCGGATCCATCGCGTACAACCGATCCTGAACATCCTGACGCTTAGAGACGATGACCTCCGACCAACCGTCCTCGGTCAACGCCTGCTTCTCGGTCAGCAGTGCGTTGGCTTGGGCATCCAGAAACGCCTGACGTTCGACGAGCACGCGCTCGGCGAACAGGTCCTGGGTGATGGCAGATTCGGGGATGAGACTTCGGTCGAACTGAGCAAGCCCGGCATCGATCCACTCGTGGGCGATGACGTTCTTCACATGCTCGGCGTGCCGCGGACGGCCGTCGAGTTCCTTCCACACGGCAAGTTGACGATCTGAAGGCACCGCAGCGAACGCCTCGGCGGTGCCGGTGTCGATCTCACCGTCGCGGTACGCATTCTTGATCGGCGCCGCCAGCGTCGAAAGCTTCATGCGCTGGCGGACATAACGGTCGGTGACACCGAACTCGGATGCAATCACTTCGGCACCTTTACCATCCTGGCTGGCCAGCTTGGCGAACGCCTCGGCTTCATCCAGCGGGTGCATCGGCTCGCGGCCGAAATTCTCACCCAGGGACAGCGCGTCGGCGGTATCGTCATCCACGTTGCGCAGCACGCAGGGAATCTTCGGGTCGCCGTTGTTGCGATAAATTTCCCGCAACGCCCCTAATCGCCGGTTGCCGGCGATGACCAGATAGTCTTTGGGCTTGCCTTCGCAGGGTCGGACAACCAACGGCTGGAGCAATCCATGTGCGTTGATCAATGCCACAAGTCGGCGATGGGCTTCGCGATCGGGTTTGACCCGGCGCGGGTTACGCTTGCTTGGCAAAAGACGGGACAACGGAACGGACAGTTGCGATTGAGCACTCATGATCGAACTCCTCCCACCGGCGGTGGGTGTTGACGGACGGGGAGCAATCCGCACTTGCGACAATCGCAGGTGTGAACTCCGTGCCGGCCGGCAACGCGTTCGCGGGAGGAGGATGAAGGGGTGGGGACGAACTGTTCTAGAAGCAGCATGGCACAGCATTCGCCGATGCGCAATTGCGGGGCGTGAAAACCGCCGCCCTTAGACTTAGCGCTGGGCGACGTTGGCAGACCTGTCGAATGCCAAACGTAAAGTTGTTTGGTTTCAACGATCGGTCTATTTTCGCGGCAGGCAACAACAATCATTCCTTCTGCGCAAAGGGTGTCACCATGTTAGGTTTTGGAAAGCGACAGCCGCCATTGGTGTTGTGGTCGCATTGGTGCAAACTCATCGAGAACCTGTCCTTTTCGCCGGAAGAGTTCTACGACCGGACCACCGCGGGATTGGTGGCGCGGGAAATCCCCAAGCTCAAGGAACAACGCGTGCGGATTAATGAAGGTGGATTGCTCTCAACCAAACGCCTCTACCTGCGACTCAAACGCGAGCGGATCGTCATCGATATCTGTGCCGCGCCATTTGGCACTGGATTTTTTGTATCGTGGCGACTGCTCGAAGTCCCGTTGCGAATCAATTGGTTTGCCCTGATCGCCATTACTGTTGCCTGCCTTTACGCTGCATGGTTGTTCATGACATCGGGCCAACCATCGTTCGGGCGGTCAAGCAGATTTGACCGGATGGGGCCGCCAGTTAACGTGTGGCAAGTCGCCTATTCGCTCACCGTTTTAACTGCAATGCTGATTGTTATCGCCCTCGTACTACGCAAGTTGATTGCGTTTGCTTTGAGAGACGTTGATGGCGCGATACTGCAAATTCCCCTCATTGGCCCGCTGTACGAGCGGTTCGTTCGGCAGATGACCTACTACCGTGTTGACATTGCGCTCATGTTTCAGCAAGCGGTGCACGCCGCGGTGACTGAGGTTGTTGACCAAATCACCTCGGCGAAGGGACTGCCGCTCTTGACCGCCGATGAACGCAAACCGATCTTCAACGACCTGTATCGTCGGTAACGGTTTGACTGGCCCGGTTTGACGACGAGGCAAGGTGGCTGACGTGTCCATCACGGTCGAAGAACAACTGGCCGAAGCCTATTGCCGGTGGGAGATTCGCGGCCGCGGCTGGCAGATGTGGGACGAGCCGGTTGCACTGGAGCCGGCCTATGAGCATTTCGCACCGCAGGTTGCGAAGTCCGAAGTTGCCGATGATGGTCGCATCTCCACGTTCT
>JAWXBP010000453.1 GCA_034440135.1 Planctomycetia bacterium | reverse complement strand
GCCGGTGCGGCCCCCCGACGTCGCGCGCGGCGGCGCGAGCGGGCGCAGGGGCTCGCGTGGAAGAGTGGCGGGCGGGGGCCCGGCGCGAGCCGGCGCTGCGGGAAGAGTTGCTTTCCATGGCGCGTCGCGAGGAAAAGGACTCGGCGGCGCAGCACGAGGAGCGTCGCGTTATCCAACAACACAACAGACTTAAGCCGGAGGATTACTCCGCACTCGAACGTCAAGGCGTCTTCATCGTCGGCAGCGCCCGCTCCGGCACGACGATCTTGAGCGACTGCCTCAATTTGTCGCCGGAGATCTACTTGCTGCAAGAAGCCTTCTTCTTCTGCAACGATCTGGCGGGCAAATTCGCCGGATGGGACAACTACGACTTTGCCGCCACGTTTAACGCCCGCCACGTCGGTTATGGCAATCCGCGCGACAAAGGAACGTACGTGCCCACGGCGGCCGCGCCGGCGAGCACGCCTCACGAGTTTCTAAATCGATTCCGCGACAAATACCGCTATTTGGGCGAAAAAGTCGCTTTCGGCCCGCAACCGCACTACATGGGCGACGACTGGGAGAGTGATTTCATCGCTTACCAGGCGAGGTACTTCTATCACTCGCAGTACTTTGTTACTGCCCGGGCGCCGCATGAAGGCCTCTGGTCAATGCACAAGCTCTTTCCGGAGCGGCCCATCGCCGCGCTGTTCGAGTGCTGGCTGCGCTCGTTGCGGACGTCGCTGGAACTCTATTTGGCGTTTCCGCACACGCACTTGATTCTCTTGGAATGGCTTGACGAAATGACGGTGCGGCGGATCTCGGACATCCTGCAAACGGACATCCCGTTGCCGAACGACTGGGTCGGACGAAACCACCAGTCGTCCGCACTGGAAGCCGACGAGCTCGTCCCCGTCTTGCAGCCGTATCGCGATTGGTGCGGCGAGTGCGGCGACATCTACGCGGAGCTGCGCAGAGAGTTCTCCCGGGAAACCTTGCAGTTCGACTCTAAGTGGCACCCGCGCGAATTCGTCAAGATGATGAACCAGCGCATCGGCACGCTGCTGGACGAAGTCATGCGCGCGGCCGAGCCGCAAGCGAACGCGGCGTAGTGACGTCCCATCCGGCGCCGCTATGCCGCGGCGCGCCAGATCTGGTTGTGTTGCTCGTGCCGGTTGTCGTTGAACACGCGGTAGGCCGGTTGCACGCGCGCCCCGGCGATTTGGCCGTGGTGCGCGGCGGTTCTTTCCGCCAGCAACGTCATTTGCTGGAGAGCCTCGCGCAACACGAGAGGCGAGATGCTAGGCAGACAGTCCGCCGTGCGGTAGGCGCTCAGCAAGCCGGCCAAGCCGTCGTGCAACTTGCTCACGGGCGAGTTCGGGAAGCGCTCCTTCAGCACGGTGGATGCGTTGACGGCGAACTCGACGTCCGTGCTCCAGTGACTACAATATGATTTACGGTATTTGAGCGCGGCGACGACCCAGTCCTCGACTTCCGTGGCGTCCGCCGCTTGCACCGCGCGGCGGATCCCGGCGCAAGTCCGGTGCAGGTACCACGCCCGCAAGTCCTCCAACTCAGCCCGCGGGCTGCAAGTCGTTTGCCCGGACGGGTAATTCCAGAAGATGCCGAGCGTTTCCGGAATGGCCTTCGTATTGAGGAACGGCAGCACGCGGTTTTTGAATTCCGTGTCGCCAGCAGCGCGAAACGTGCCGTCGTACATGCCGAAGCGATCGTGAATGTCGCGCCGGTACAAGGCGCCGACCCACGATAGGTAGCAGGTTTCCAAATAGACATACGCCGGCCGGTAACCAGTGCGGTCGTAGATCATGATGTCGTTGCGCCAATGGCCGCGCTCGTTGACGTTGGTGACGAGGCTATTGGCTTGCACCCAGTCGAGCGAGGGATCGGCGTCGAGTTCGTTCGCGAGCGTTTCCAAAGCCGGCGGAACGATTCCCTCGTCCACGCCGAGGAAGCTCAAGTACTTGCCGCGCGCCAGCGAGATGCCGCGATTCCAGGCCGTCTGAATCGATTCTCGCTTCGCCGTCCGAGCGTACACAATTCCCGCGCCCCAATCCGAGGCGAATTGCTCGAACACCCGGCGCTCGTCTGTCGGCGAACCGCTGTCGATTAGCACCAGCTCCGCTTGCTGCGTTTGAAACATCGTCTGCAGATTCAAGGCGCGGAGGAACATCGGCAACTTGTCCGCCGCGTCGTAGAGCGAGACAATCACCGAGACGCGCCGCTTTTGATCGTCGCGGCGATCGTCGACGTAATCGAAGTCGCCGACGTTCGCCCTTTGATTCACCGCATAAGCGCGATCCATCAGATTCGCGCAGCGCGCGTTCGAATCCGCGTGACCAGCGTACATGGCGTCGGCCGCGTCCGCTTCGCGTTCGTAGCCATAACGGGCCAAGGTTGCAGTGGCTTTGGGCAGATCATGAAAGCGGTCGCCGCCAGCCAACCGCATCGCGCGCAACTGGTACGTCGCGGCCACGAGGTCATTCCCGCGCAAGGTTTCCAGGCGTCCCATTTCGCGCCACAGTCGCACCCGGTCGATGCGTAGGCTCGACACGAGGTCGGCGCACATGTTGAGTTTCGATTCAATCTGTGCATCGGAGCGTTCTGGCGCCAAGTGAATTTGGCGGTAACGGCCCGCCATCTGTTTGGCTTGAGCCAGCAACTGTCGATTCTTCAGTTGCTCGGCCAGCCGTGTCGACTGGAGCGTTGCTTTGAGCGTAGCCGCGCCGTTGCGTAGCAGTTGACGGGGATGCATGGCGCGGACGCCGCGCCTCAGCACCGCGGGCGTGGCTTGTCGCATAGTGTCGCGAGATTTCGATCGCAGCTTTACGCACTTGCGCTGAAAGGGCGTCAACTCGTGCGCCATCAACCGGCGATACCAGTCGTCCAACTCGCTACGAACCGACGAGTCAAACGCGCGCGCTGAGGAGTAAATCTCCCGTAAGTCCGGGCCCTCGACTTCCGGTCGCGAGTCCCGTAGCGAGGCGACCAATCCCTGGCGATACGCGTCATAGTCGTCGAGCGTTTGAATCAGCTCCGGAATCGCGCCATATGCGTTGTCGATGTCGATCTTGATGAACGGGACATCAGGGAATGTTTCCTCCAGGAAGCGGCACACGCCAGCCCCGTTGCCGATCGCCGTCGGGCAGCCCGACAACAGCGATTCGATCGCCACGAGGTTGAAGGTGTCGTAACGCGACGGAACCATCGCGAGAACGCGCGTCGCAAACAACGCGTCGAGTTGCTTGGGCGTCGCCGTGGGCAGCAATTCCACTTGGTCGACGCCCAGGCGATTGTTCGCCATCGTGTACAGGTAGAGGCCGGAGCCTTTGCCATTGGGATCGTAGGATTCGGGGCCGATGATCTTCGCGTCGCGAAATGAGTCGCGCGGCAGCCACCACGCCAGGTCGACGAACAGATCGGGACCTTTGCGCTTTTCCGTGCGACCCACGAACAACAGGTCGGGAGACTTCGACGACACTCGCACGGTCTTGGGGGTGGGCCGCTCGATGAATCGCAACGGGCTCAAATAGTGGGACGCAAGATCAAACTTGTCGCGCCACTCGTCGAGGTAACTGAGGCTCAGTCCGTATCGCAGATCGACCGCCTGAAACTGCATATCCTCTTGCGCCACCAGTTCCTGATTGCATTCGCCTTCAGTGGCCCAGTTCAGTTCGATCGAGGTCGAAATGCGGCCGTGCATCGACAACGCCACGCGGCCGACCTCGACCTGATGCCGCGCGAAGGCTGGATGCAGGAACAGGCCAAATTGCTCGTAGTCGGGAAAGTCGACCACGTCGAATTTCAGGCCGCTGACCGTATGCGCGATGTTGTTGGCGCGCACGGCGACATACATCGCCCACAACGGCACGGCGTCGGAGAACTTAGGGAAATCAGCGGCGGAGTAGTGCTCGCGAAAGGGAATCGGCTGGGCGTTCGTCGGGCGCGGCGCGTCCAATGGCTCGTGGCGCGAGAGATAGAAGAACTGAATCCCGGGATTCTTCTGAATGATCGAACGATAGAACGTCTGCCCGCCGCCCACGGTCTTGAATAGGTCGAAATCCGCGATCAACACTCGCATGCTTTTCCTCTCGGTCTATCGATCCGCACAATCCCACGCCATCCGGTTGTTTGCTCAGCTCCCGATCGGCTATCTCGGCTCGCAGTAGTACTCGCGATTGTCTGTGGTGAATGCGTAGTTGTTCTCAACGAGGTGCTGCTTGAGACGTTCATGATCGAATTGTCCGGTCTGAGCGTCCGGATGAATTTCAATCACCAGCAACGGCCGGAAACGACGCAGACAATCGCGAGCTCCGTCGAGCACTTCGAGTTCCGCGCCTTCCACGTCAATCTTGACGAGTCGCGGCCTGACGCCTGTTTCCGCGAGGTAACGGTCGAGCGTGATGGTCGGCACTTCGATCGACTGCTTTGCCAAATTCGCGGTGAAGCGCACGGCGGTCGACAAGTGACTCGCTTCGCGTCGCACGTCATTTTCGAGCACGTCGCAGAAGGTGGCCTGACCGCATTTGTCGGCGACCGCGAACGGGCTGATGACCACCCAGCTCAACTCATTGAGGTGCACGACACGCGCCAGATCATGGCGTGCGCGCGGACTCGGTTCGAAGGCATGGACCGCGCCGGTCGGCCCCACGCGGGCGGCCATCATCGTCGCAAACAAGCCGAGATTCGCCCCGCAATCAAGCACGGTATCGCCGGGGCGCAGCCGATCGCGAATCCACATATAGTGTGGCGTTTCCGCCAGCAGATGTACGATGTAGGCCGGGCTGAAGTTTTGTCGCGTGTGCGTTACATACTTCAACAAATCGCCGGGCAGCCAGAGCAGGTCGCCGTTCAAATCTACGAGCACGGGGACTTGGTCTCTATGAAAACCAAGTTGCTCGTCCGAGAGCGAGGCGTCCGCAATCCGCGTGTACAGATCGCGTAGCATCTGGGCCGCGGCCGAGACCATCGGCGGCTCCGTCGCCGCTGGAAAGGCAAGCGACTTAGGAATCGCCGGTTGCCTGGCGTACTCGACAGGCGCGGGTGCCGGTATCCCGGCGCCGGTGGGAAGTACAAAACGTTCGATCAATACTTGCGTGCCGACGGCACGCCGCAGGTTGAACAGAAACCAGCGTCTCATGGAGCCAGCCGCCACCATCGTTTGCGCCCTCGTTGGCAACGTGCTACGGAACATGCGCGCGGTCTCACGAATCATCGCGCGGCAGGAGAGTAGGCGGCGCACGTGAGACCGTCAAGATCATTCGACGGCCGCTCACAGACCACGCCGATTGACAACGCTTAAAGGCGAGCGCTGCTGCGACGCTCGTCGACTCCCTACCCTACATTCCCATATCGGCTGTTCCGCAGCATTTCATAGCCTTTGCGCAACTCCGTGATGCCCATGTCCAGCGAATGGGCCGGCCGAAACCCCGTGCGCTCGATCTTGGCGTTCGAGACAATGTAGTCGCGCTTGTCAGGGTCTTCGCCGACCGGGGCTTCGAGATAGACGAAGTTCGGGAGGTGTTCCTTGATCTTCGCGCAAAGCTCCAGCTTGGAGAGATTCGCGTCGCTCAGGCCCACGTTGAACGGCTCGCCTTGCATGGCGTGGTAGTTGTCGATCGCGTGCAAGAACGCGCGTGCGACGTCGCGGACGTGGATGTAGTTGCGTTTGGCGTTCCCCTCGAACACCACGACGGTCCGGTCGTTCACCGCGCGGTAGACAAAGTCGTTAACCAGCAGATCAATTCGCATCCGCGGCGACATGCCGAACACGGTCGCCAGCCGGAAAGTGATCGTATCGCCAGCTTCCAGCACCGCCGCCTCGGCCTCGACCTTGGTCACGCCGTATAGCGAGATCGGCCGCAACGGACTCTCTTCCGTGCAATGCTTGCCTTTCTCGCCGATCCCGTAGCCTGAGTTGGTCGTCGGGTAGATCACCCGCTGCCGGGGCGAACGCAATGACAGCAGCAATTTGATCGCGTCGAGGTTCAGCGACCGGGCATTGGTCTGGTCGGCCTGGCAGGCCGGCGCGCCGACGAGCGCCGCCAGCGGAATTACGATATCGGCATGCCGCAGACCTCGCCGTAACACGTCGGCGTCGCGGGTGTCGCCACGAATCACGCTAAAGCGGGGATTCGCGCAACAGGCCAGGAGGGAGTCCTGCTGGAAGCTGAAGTTGTCGAGCACCGTGACATGAAAGCCACGGTCCAAGAGGGCCGGCGCGAGCACAGATCCAAGGTAGCCGGCGCCGCCGGTGAGCAGGACGTTTGCGGTCATAGCGTGCCGTGCGTCTCGCGAAGTGATTGAGGGAGCCGTTCCGCGCCGGACAATGCGCCGCCGCGGAGATTGAATTGCGGCGGGGATCATAGAAGATCGCCCCGCACGGCTCAAGACGAAGCCAGCGCCTTTTGCCCGCGTCTCTGGCGACGCGAAAGCCGCTTCGATCGAACCGGCCGACTGGAATCAGCCCAGCGGCGTAAAGGCCGCGCGCATTTCGCCCAAATGCCGCGGGCAGGCGACCCGGGGATCCTCGTCCTCTTCGAACTCGAGGACGATATACCCGCGGTAGCCCACGTCGGCGAGCATTTTCGCCAGCCGCGCGTAGTCGGCCTGTGACTTGGCGGCGCCCTCGGGTTGCATCATCACCTTGACCTGCACGTTCACGGCGAAGGGGGCCAGCCTGGCCAAGTCGCCATAGGGATCCGATGTGCGGAAATTGCCGGTATCCAGATTCACGCCGAACCAGGGGCTTTGCACGTCGTGAACCAGCTTCAGCATGCCGTCGGCGGTATTGGTGAGCCCGCCATGATTTTCCAAGGCGAGCATCACGCCATGCTCGCCCGCGACGGCGCAACATTCTTCGATACCCGCCACGGCCAGGCGATGCGCCGCTTCGTCGGACTGACTGTCCTTCGCATTGCCGGAAAAAATACGAATCACCGGAGCGTCAAGCGCCGCGGCATGCCCAATCCATTGCTTCACGCCGTTCAGCTCTTTGTCGCGCTCCGCACCCGGCGGATAGCAAAAGTCGTTGCCGACGGCTGTGCCGGAGACGTCCAAGCCCAGTTCGAATGCCAGCCGCTTCAGCTTGACGAGGTACTCGTTCGACGGTTCCGGAGGGAAGTAATACGAGGTGAGTTCCGTTCCTTCGAGCCCCATTGTCGCGCAGTCGCGAATGAAATCCTCCAGCGTCAACTTGGGCGAGTCGCCGGTCAGCAAGTCGCGGTAGCTGTACGCGGCCAAGCTGAATTTGAACTTCGCGCCCCCCACGCGCTGGAGCGGCTCGATCGCCGAAGCCATTCGATGGAGCCGCGCGGGCAACGCCGCACCGACCGTCAGCAGTGCCGCATCCCGAAGCCAACGCCGTCGAGAAGAAGTGCCCAGCATGGATGCGCCTCGCTTTGAAAATCAACAGGGTATCGCGGGTTTGGCCAGTACGGCTCCACGATTCTGATCTAACCAATTGACTGCCGCAACAAAGCAAGCTCAGGAAAAATCAGGCATTTGCGGCGCCCATGAATGCGGCACGGGTTCAGCGGTGGCGACCCCACTCCGCCACAGACGGACAAGCCGCCAGTGGCGCCCTGCACGTAGATCGCGCGGCCGTCCTTAGTGCCCGGCGTTGGCCTTGGGGGCGATGACGTCGAGCAGCGTCGGGAGCGCCCGATTGCCGCGCAAGAGGCCCTGCGTTTCGACCACTTCGCGGGAATATTCGTCGCACTTCGCCATGAGCAGTCGGTGCAGCGCCGGCAAGCGGAAGTGCGGGACGAACGGGAACAGGTGATGCGTGACGTGCAAGTCCTGGCCATAGATGAACATCGCCCAACGCAGCACCGGGTGGCACAGAATTGCGCGGCTGTTGGACAAGCGGCCGTCGTCGGCATTGGCATGCTGGAACAAGTCGCGCAGCAGCATCAAGTATGGGAAGACCGTGAACAACGGCAACATCCAAAGCAGCCAGAAATAGACGCCCCACTCGAAGCCGGTCAGAAAAAATGACCAGGCCAGCACGCATTCCATCGCAGTGAGATAACTCAACCGCAGGAAGCTGGTGATCTTGTTGGAGTAGACCGGGCGAATCCGCGAGCTGAAAAACCACTGAATCGGCAACGCCCAAATGCATGCACCAGCCACCGCCAGCATGGCCAATGGAGTGGCCGTCATGCTGAACGTCGTTCCGAAGTGGCTCAAGTAACCCATCAGGACGATCATCACCGCCAAATAGCCGATCCCCAGCACCGAAGTGATGCGGAACAGCCCGAACAGCAGTGGGGGTCCTTGCCCGGCCGGCAAATTGTAAGGATGCACGCCGTTGCCGACGGCGGTGACGTAAATGTTGTCCCACATGTAGCGCAGCAACCGCTTGGGGATCAGCAGCGCGACGGTGAAGTGGTAGAGGAATTCCCGTTTGGTCATCGGGAAGCGATCCATCATCCGCGTGTGCCCGAGGTTTAACAGTTCCGGATCACGTTCCCAGTCATTCACGTATTCGTGATGCCCGAGATGAATCTGCCGGTACTGTTCCGTCGTGGAGAACAAAGGAAACATGCAGAGCAGGTCGGAGGCCGCCTCGTTCAGCTTTCGATTGCGAAACAGGATGTAGTGCGCGCCTTCATGCCCGAGACCCGCCAGGCGATGTTGCAGCGCCCCCACGAGACAGACTGCCGCGAGGACAACAGGTGCGAGCCAAAATGAGGAAAAACCCCACTCCTGGTGCATCTGGCAGAACGCGATCGTGCCGCCCATCACCACGATCAGCGAGGCGTAGTCGATCGCCAGATAGAGCCAATTTGTGGCATTGTCCGGCCGGCGAAGCGGCTGGACCAGCTTGTGCAGTTCCGGCGAATCCAAGCTCAGCATTGCATTCCCCTTTGCGCAACTTCTCTCAGGCATCATCGGCGGCGATCATCTCGTCTGAGTAGTGCGTGGGGGCCTGTACCGTTTGTAGAGACTGGGCAAGACAGGGTCAAGGGTGAGCGGCGCGGCGTGCGTAAAGCAAGTATCAGTTCAACCGCTCTTGCGGACCGTCTTAAATCGCTCCTCCGGCGGCTTCATGGCGGTAATCCGCAGGCCGAATTTGTCGCCGGTTTTGACGCATTCTCCTTCGGCGATCACTTGGTTGTTGACCTCGAGCTCCAGCATTTCCTCACAGGATTTGTTGAACTGGATAATCGCGCCTGGCCGCAATTCGACCACTTTGTTGAGCGACTGCCGCTTGTGAGCCAGCGTCACCAGCACCGGAACCTGAATTCGCAGCAAGCTTCGCGTGTAAGTTGGCAAGCCGCCAAACGCCGGTGCATGCGGCGCCGCCACGGGCTGCGGCTTGGGCTCGACAGGTGCTGGCGGAGGCGAAGCAACCACGACCGGAGGCGGCGAGGGCTCAGCGGCCGGTTCCGGGGCTTTGGGAGGGTTGAAAAGCTCCTGGGGCTGCGACGCAGGCCACAGCAAATGGAGGATGCCTTGCTTCTCGCCGGAAGTGAGCGTCAGAGGGACCAGGCCGGAGCCCTGTGCGACACTCGCTCGGGCCAATGCTTCGCCCAAGTGTGGAACGTAGGCTGCGCGAAAGTCGTCCGGCATGAACTGCTCGGGCAGCAGCAACATGCCCAACTCTTGCGCCAGCGTCGCCAACTTGCTCGTGCCGGTGGCGTCCGGCTTTTGATACCAGCCCGGCAGGAGCCCGCTGGATTCCGACAACAGTGCGATCGCCCCTTCACTGCCAACCGTCAGCAACACGGCCAACCCGGGGCCTGCCCAAGCTGCGTCGGGGGACGCCGGGTCGTAAACCGCGGCTTCGCCAACAGTTACCTCGATCGAGCTGTCCAGGGAACGGCTCAGCGCCGGAGCGGTTTCACCGGCGCCGGCCTGACAGGCGGCTACGACTTCCGGCGCGATCGAGGGGACGAACTCCGACATAAGCCCGACAGCCGATTCGAGGGGATATTGATTACGATGCGCCCTCTATATCGTCCAATTCACCGGAAAACTTTGCGCAAACCTCCCAAAGCGATGCCGTCGAAGTCCGTGGCCCGTCGAGCCGTCGCGATCCCCACCAATTGCCGCGAAACCTGGATAAGATAGAATCATTATTGATAACTCTTCTTGGTTCACATTCGCAGGTCGGGCAGTCGCTCATGGACGATTTTTCGTTGGGAACCGTCGAAGTCGCACTCAAGCCGATGGCGCGATTCGAGGAATTCTTGCAGAGCAAGGGAAAGCGAATTACGCGCCCCCGCCGGGTGATCGTGGAAGAAGTGTTTCGCCAGCACGACCATTTCGACGCCGAGGGTCTGATCATTCACCTTCAGACGGTGGACCCGCAACGAAAAGCCAGTCGCCCCACCGTGTATCGCACGTTACGGGAGTTAGTGAACGCCGGCCTGTTGCGAGAAATGACCCTGGGCGGGCGAGCCGTTTACGAGCACGACTACGGCTACCCTCAGCACGATCACCTGCACTGCGAGAAGTGCGGACGGCTGATCGAATTTTCCAGCGACGCTGTCAAAGAGATTCGCGCCGCCGTGGCCCGGGAACATCGCTTCCGGGTGACCCATCACCGTTTCATTGTCAGCGGCGTGTGCGCGGATTGCAGCCGGCCGGCACGCAGCAATCGCCGGCTCGATCTGGTCTGACGGTCTGGTCGACTGACCGGACGACTGCCTTGTCAGCGGGTTCCCGGTCGATTCAACTCGGGGCGATCATGACGCGTTAGCATTCACCGAGGACGGCATGGACGAAGCGCGAATTCAGAAGATTTTGGTCGGCGTCGACTTTTCCGGTACCAGCGAAGTGGCGCTGCGCAGGGCGGTGGCTCTCGGCAAGTCGTGGGGGGCGACCGTCACGGTTGCCCATGTGCTGACCGATTTGCGCGACGCCCTGGAATCGATGCCCGCCAAGGCGCGGTGGAAGCTGGTGGCCGGCGATATCGACGAGTTCGAGCGCGACCTGCGGCATGATTCCGACGAGAAGCTGGCGAAGTTCATCGCGCCGTATGGGGCCGAAGCGACGCTGGAAACGGTGACCTTGGTCGGCAAGGCCCACGCGGAGTTGGTACGTGCCGTGCTGCGTCATCACTACGACCTCGTCGTGGCCGGCACGGTCGGCATGTCGATGGTGAAGAAGTTGCTTGTGGGGAGCACAGCTCAAAAGCTCCTACAATGCTGCCCGGCGCCGGTCTGGGTGGCGCCGCCGGTGGAAACGCTGCAACTAAAGCAAATTCTGGCGCCCGTCGATTTCTCCCCGGTCAGCGCGAAGGCGTTGCGGTACGCCGGACTGTTGGCAGTGCGGGAACAGGCGAAGCTCCACGTATTGCACGTGCTTGATGACAAGGACTTGCTGGAACTGCCGCAAGTCGCCGAGCAACCCGGCAAGCAATTGGGCGCCTACCGCCGTGAATTGAAGAAAACGACCGCGGACCATTTGCGCGAGTTTGTGACGCAGCACTTGCCTGAGTCCATCACGCCGGAGTACCTCCTCGCCCATGGCGCGCCGTGGCAGTTGATCGACTCGAATGCCAAGAAGCTCGGCGCGGATTTGATCGTGATGGGCAGCGTCGGGCGCAGCGGCGTCACTGGCCTGTTCCTCGGCAACACCGCGGAACGCGTGCTGAATTACACGCGCCGCCCGCTGTTGATCGTCAAACCGGACGAATTTGTGACGCCGATCGAACCGTCGATTGTGGCGTAGCGATCCTTCAAAGCCAGAAGTTCGGGCCATCAAGACTCGTGGGTGGCTGGGGTCGAATGTACTCATTCGCCCCCAGCGCGCTAGACCTGGGGGCGAATGAGTACATTCGACCCCAGCCACCCGAGCTTTCAAGCGACCGGAACCGTGCTTGTTACACGCGCAATTCCGCGGAAGTCTTTGTTCGCTGCGCATACCGCTTAAGTATCGGCGCGACGATCTCCGCGAGGAATTCGTCGACCTGTTCCGGCGCCCGTCCCACGAAGCGGAGCGGATCGATGGTGTCGTCGAAATTGACTAGGGCGAAAGCCGCATCGGTGCGGAGCCGTTCGAGGAGGTCGTTTTCGCCTCCCTGCTGCTTGACCACGGCGGCGGCCGCGAGACTGTGACGGCGAATCCGCTCATGCAGGTCCTGGCGATCGCCCCCCGCGGCAACGGCGGCCATGAGAATGTTCTCGGTGGCCATGAACGGAAGTTCCTCGCGGAGGTGTTTTTCGATCACCTTGGGATAGACCACGAAACCCGACGCGACATTTTGATACAGCGTCAACAACGCGTCCGTGGCCAAGAACGCCTGCGGCAAAGTGAGGCGGCGATTCGCACTGTCGTCCAGCGTGCGCTCCAACCATTGCGTCGCCGCGGTTTGGGCGGCGCTCGATTCCAGGCTGATCACAAACCGCGACAAGCCGGCGATCCGCTCCGAGCGCATGGGATTGCGCTTGTACGCCATCGCCGACGAGCCAATCTGCTCCTGCTCGAACGGTTCCTCGATTTCCTTGCGGCTTTGCAAAAGACGCAGATCATTCGTCGCTTTGTGCGCGCTTTGAGCGATGCCGGACAGCGTCGAAAGCACCTGGGCGTCGACCTTGCGTGAATACGTCTGACCGGTAACTGCGTAGCTGGACTCAAAGCCCAACTTGTGCGCCACCAATTCGTCGAGTTGGCGCACTTTTGCATGATCGCCGCCGAACAGTTCCAGAAAACTCGCCTGTGTTCCAGTCGTGCCCTTCGCGCCGCGGGCCTGAAGCGAACCGAGGCGATGCTCAATTTCAGCGAGATCTTGCGTCAGGTCGTAGATCCACAGGCAGGCCCGTTTGCCGACCGTCGTGGGTTGCGCCGGCTGGAGGTGCGTGAAGCCCAGGCAGGGCAACGCCCGTTGTTCTTGCGCGAAGTTCGCCAGGTTTTCGATCACGCCCAACAAGCGATCGCGAATGATCCCCAAGCCTTCGCGCATGAGGATCAAATCGGTGTTGTCCGTGACGTAGCAACTCGTGGCGCCGAGATGGATGATCGCCCGTGCTTGCGGGCAAACGTCGCCATAGGCATGCACATGCGCCATCACATCGTGACGCAGGCGGCGCTCGTAGCCCTCGGCCACGGCGAAATCCACGTCATCGACATGAGCGCGAAGCTCGTCGATCTGCGCTTTCGTGACGGGCAGCCCCAACTCCGCTTCCGCTTCCGCCAGCGCGACCCAGAGACGGCGCCAGGTGCTGAACTTGCGCTGCGCGCTCCAGAGCCGTGACATTTCCTCCGAAGCATAACGGGCGGTCAGCGGCGTCTCGTAGAACTCGTGGGGCATATCGACTTTCGGCAGGCGGCTCGCCGTGGCGGTCGCCGCGGCGCGCAACGACAGATTTGGACGGCGAAAACCGTTAGCCTACGTGAAAGCGCCGCATGAGGAAACGCCCCGAGCGCGACGCGCGGCCAGATCGCCGCGCGGGTTGATTTTGCGTCTGCCTTACTGCGTGCGAACGTAGCCGTTCGTGTGAGGCGCGTGGGCCTTACGGCGCTCCGCCTGGGCAATCAAATCATCCGCTCGTTGGAGCAAGATTGCCGAGTCGGACAGCGACGGGCTGTTGCTCGCATCCGCCGCGATCAAATGACCACGACAGTGTGGGCAAGCGACGTCGCGCCCTAAGAAATCCACTCGAATCCTCAGGCTTCTGCCGCACGTGGGGCATTCCTGAAAGAAATAGACCGAATGTGACATAACGGTCCTTCCTGATACCGGCCGCGAATTGTTCCGTCCCGGAGCGTACATCGTAAGCAATTCCCAGGCAGGGTTCAACAAGAGCTATGGACCCGACCCTGGCAAAATTTTCCCGGGACCCATCATCGAACAAACATGCGATGCTCCATCCACGAGCGAACGTAAGTATTGCTACGGCTGAACTAGCACTTCGGTTCGCGGACTTGTCGCGAGTTCTTCACCAATAACCGCTATCGCCGTTCACCTAACTGGTCTCATCAACAGGGATTGCGATAAATTGCGAAGTTGCCGAACGGCATCTGCGTCGGTGCGGAATTCGCCGATTTTGTGATCTTCGGCATTCGAGTTTCTGATCTCCAGAGTGTCCGGCTAAGCAGCCGGGCAAATGACGAATAAAATCTCGCCGATGCACGCGTTTTTCTTTTTTCTTGGCGCGCAATCGGACACTTCTCAACGTGTCATCGGCTGACCGAACCGCGCTACAGGTGATACGATGCACTCATGCCTGACGATCCACAATCTGCCGAACGGTCCGATCCGCTGGCCCGTTACGCCCGGCAATCACGCTTTGCACCTTTGGGAGAAGCAGGACAGCGCCGACTGTTATCGAGCACCGTGTTTCTCTGCGGTTGCGGGGCCTTGGGAACCGTGCTGGCGAACACGCTCGTCCGCGCAGGCGTAGGCCGGCTGCGGATCGTGGATCGCGATTTTGTGGAAACCACGAACCTGCAGCGCCAGGTGCTGTTCGATGAGGACGATGTCGCGGCCCAGTTGCCGAAATCCGTGGCGGCGGCCGAAAAGCTGCGGCGCATTAATTCCACGGTCGAGATCGAAGCGATCGTGGCCGACGTCGATGCAGGCAACGTGGAGGGATTCGCGGCCGGGGCTGACGTGATGCTCGACGGCACCGACAATTTCGAGACGAGATTCCTGCTGAATGACGTGGCCGTCAAGCATGGCATTCCCTGGGTCTACGGAGGTTGCCTCGGCGCCGAGGGCCAAACCATGACCATACTGCCAGGCGAGACCCCGTGCCTGCGGTGCCTAATTCCAGAGCCGCCCCCGCCGGGCGTCACGCCCACTTGTGACACCGCGGGGATCTTGGCGCCGATTATCAATGTGATCGCCTCGATTGAAGCAGCCGAAGCGATGAAGATCCTGGCCGGCCAGCGCGCAGCCATTTCGCGCACCTTGCAGGTGTTCGATCTCTGGGAGAATCGCTGCCGGCAACTGGATATCAGCAAGCTCCGCGGCGAGGAGGACTGCCCGTGCTGCGGCAAACATGAATTCGAATGGCTGGCTGGCGACCGCGCCAGTCAATCGACGGTGCTGTGCGGGCGAAATTCGGTGCAGGTCGCGCCGCCGCCCGGTTGGGGGCTGTCGCTGGAAGAGCTGGAACGCAAACTTTCGGGCGTCGGCAACTTGATGCGAAATCCGTTCTTGCTGCGGCTACAGGTCGAGCCGTATCAGGTGACCGTGTTTGCCGACGGCCGCGCGATCATTTCTGGAACGGACGACCCAGCGGCGGCTAAGACGATCTACGCGCGCTATGTGGGGAACTGACGATCGCCGCCGTCATTCCTTTAGGG